>NZ_JBNHER010000302.1:0-25180 GCF_050015975.1 Dapis purpurea BLCC-M126
CTACATCTGGCAGGTGCTTAAGGAAATGAATTGACTATTGCTCTATACGCAATAGTCTATGACTAGGTACTTCATAATTGCTTGGTTTGCTTGACATCCTCCCCGGCCTAAAGGCGCGGGGATTCCTACCGAGCCTTAGCCCCTCGCCGGGGTAAGTCCTGTTAATATTAATAGTTAGTTGATTTCTATCATAGCTGAGAGCTGACTAGCTAATAGCTGTTTGTGCAGCATTCCGCAGAAAATGTTTACAGAAAAAGCAAGATATGAGGTAAAAAAAATATGGCTTATGTAGCAGTAAAAGGCGGAGAAAAAGCAATTAAAAATGCTGAAGCACTACTACAACAATTAAGGCGGGGCGACCCGAACATTCCTGAATTAAGTTTAGAGCAAATTAAACAACAACTTACCCTTGCAGTTAACCGAGTTATGTGTGAAGGAAGTTTGTATGACCCAGACTTAGCTGCTTTAGCAATTAAACAATCTTGGGGTGATTTAGTAGAGGCAATATTTCTCTTAAGAGCATATCGGACTACTTTACCAAGACTTTATTATAGTCAGCCATTAGATACCAGTAAAATGAAGATTAGACGGAGAATTTCTGCTATCTTTAAAGATATTCCTGGAGGTCAATATTTAGGACCGACTTTTGATTATATTCATCGTCTCTTAGACTTTAAATTAGCTGCGGAAGGCAATATACCTACGACACCCGAAAGCAAAAATTTAAACATAGAAGAAAACTTACCCAGAGTAATGAATACTTTGGCAAAAGAAGAGTTAGTTTGTGAAGAAAAAGCAGAGGATGATAAGCAAATATTTGACTTAACTCGACAACCACTTAAATTACCCGCAGAAAGAGATGCAAGATTACAAAATTTAGCTCGTGCAGATGAAGGTTTTTTGCTTAGTTTAGGATATTCAACTCAGAGAGGTTATGGTCGTAACCATCCTTTTGCTGGAGAGATAAAAATGGGAGAAGTTGAAGTAATTATTTTTCCAGAAGAATTAGGTTTTGAAGTAGCGATCGCCGATATTACTATTACTGAAGCAGAAAATGTAAATATGTTTAAAGGTAGTAAAGAAGTACCTCCACAATTTACCCGTGGTTATGGTTTAACTTTTGGTTATAACGAACGAAAAGCAATGTCAATGGCGTTAGTAGATCGAGCGATGCAAGCTAAAGAATTAGGGGAGGAAATTGAAGGACCTGCTCAAGATCCAGAGTTTGTTTTGTATCACTCAGATAATGTTGAAGCTCAAGGGTTTGTACAACATTTAAAATTACCGCACTATATTGATTTTCAGGCAGAAATAAATTTAGTTAGAAAGCTACAAAGTCAGCAAAAGATTGTAGAAAATGGAAATTATAAACTAGAGGAACTGACACCAGAGAAATCTGAAGAAAATTCTTTAGGAGATTCTAAATTTAAGGAAGTTAACCTGGAAAAATCTACTTAAAATTATCTGAGCAGGATGATTAAAGAAGTCAAAAGTCAGAAGTTTTTTTGTAACGGGGATGCATAAGCAACCCTCCAAAAATATTTCGCTTTAAAAGGCGTGGTTTTAGACAGAATTATTTTGATAGATGTTTTTTAGTAGATCATAAGCCTTGAACATTTTCAAAGAAAAAAAAATCTTGTTGTTGCTGACAAATTAATTCAACATAAGCATCTGACAATTTACCATTTTCTCCATTTTTTCCCCGGTTTTTTCCACCTACTGAAAAGTTAGGTCAAGGAAGTCTACCAATAAATCCAATAAAGTTGGAATTAATCCTAAGTAGACCGTGGTAAATTTTGTGCTTTATGTATCAAATTGTAAATTCCCTCGGAAGTATTTCATATCAATGACTTGAGACTTTTTATAACTAAATAGGGCTTGCTGATTAAATATTAAAGCACTGACAGATATTGGTTTCAGCCTTTTTTGGTCGAAAAAAGTGCGCCTGTTTCGATCTAAAAAGCTCAAAAAGCTAGTATTTTTGGATGATTATGGCAGAAAAATCTTGGGGCAATTTTTACGACTACCTCCTCTATAATTTCCATTTCTCCTGTCTCCTACCCCTACCAAAAGACTTTATTCAGCAAACCCTAAATATACAACATCTTTTTTTACCTTGTTCTACTGAGAATCTTTGACTAAAATCTTGTAAATAAGTTTTGCCATTTTCTGCAGTTAAACTAACTATAGCAATCCGTGCATAGGTTGCGGTTGATTAAAAAGTAAATAAAAAAGTTGAAACTCTTACCTGTTGCCTGTTGCCAGTTAAGTGTTCCCTAAAAAGCAGTAAGATTTTTGCCACGAATATGCGGAGGATTGCTATAAAATATCTGTAAAATATCCATATTCTGGCTCGGATATTTCTAATAATTGTCGAGCATAACTATAAGCTTTGAGAAAAGGAGAAAAATTTTCATTGACAAATACAATATCAAAGGCAGTATTTTCAAAACCTAAGTCTAAAAAACTACACCCTGAAGTGAAGAGAATGAAAAATTTTTATCTTCAGCATCATTATATACTATATATAGTGGTACTATAGCAATCCTAAATAGGTTGTAACATTTTATCGTAGGGATTTAGTATCCAAATCCCATTTTACTTCGGTTTAGAGACCAAAACCGACAGTTTTTTTTCACAAATCATTGACGATTACTATATATAAGTCGTGATATATTTATTCGATCTCTAATACTGCTTTGAAAAAAGAATATTAGAAAAATTGCATATCAATCTAGAGATAGTTAAAAAGAACTACTCCAATTCATCTTATACAGCTATCTCGATCATTTTACTCTTTTGTTTCAATTACCCCTTCTCTCCTAGATAACTAAATTCTTCTTCCTTCTTACTTGTTTCTTACTTGTTTCTTAATTTATGAATAACCAACTAGAAAATGGTTTTAACTTTGCCTATTTAGACGAACAAACTAAACGTTCCATTCGTCGCACTTTACTCAAAGCAGTCGCTATTCCTGGTCATCAAATACCCTTTGGTTCGAGAGAAATGCCAATGTCTTATGGATGGGGTACTGGTGGCATTCAAGTCACAGCTTCAGTTATTGGTAAAAACGATATTTTAAAAGTAATTGACCAAGGTTCAGATGATACAACAAATGCGGTGAATATTCGCCGATTTTTTATGAAAGTTTGTGGGATAAAAACCACAGAAAAAACAATAGAAGCAACAATTATTCAAACCCGGCATCGCATTCCAGAAACGCCACTAAAGGAAGATCAAATTATTGTTTATCAAGTGCCAATTCCTGAACCTTTGCGTTGGTTAGAACCTTCAGAAATGGAAACTCGAAAAATGCACGCCTTATCAGAATATGGAGCTATGTATGTTAAATTATATGAGGATATTACGAGATTAGGAGATTTTGCCACAAGCTATGATTATCCAGTAATGGTAAATGACAGTTATATAATGAGTCCGAGTCCTATCCCTAGATTTGATAATCCTAAGATGAATTATTTACCAGCTTTGCAACTTTTTGGCGCGGGTAGGGAGAAGCGTATTTATGCAATACCTCCTTATACTAAGGTCAAAAGTTTGGATTTTGAAGATTATCCATTTACTGTGGAAAAATGGGATAAATCTTGTGAGTTATGTGGTTCTACAGAGAGTTTTCTGGATGAAATTTTGATAGACGATCAGGGAAGTAAAATGTGGGTTTGTTCTGATACAGATTATTGTCATCAAAGGCAATTAATAATGGATAATTGATAATGGATAATGGATAATGGATAATTGATAATTGATAATTACCTCTTTCTAAAAGGCTATTTTTTATAAGCATCTTTTGTAAGATAAAACTTGACTCTTATGTGTAGGGAAGTTTTATGCAACTTCCCTACCTACTTCCCTACTCCCTACTCCCTACTCCCCAATCCCTAATCCCTAAAAAATATGACATTAAAACCATTATTAAATGTAGAAAAATTGAGTAAGTATTATGGAAAGATAAAAGCCTGCGACCAGATATCTTTTAATCTCTATCCTGCCCAAGTTTTAGGAATAGTAGGAGAATCTGGTTCCGGCAAATCTACTCTCTTAAATGCCATTGGAAGATACATACCTATTGATAGCGGAAATATCACCTATACTACCTCTAATGGAGAGATATTAACAGTGCCGAAACTATCAGAAACTCGTTACCGTTTATTAAGACGAACTGAATGGGGATTTGTTCAACAAAATCCTCGTGATGGATTAAGAATGAATGTAACTGCCGGAGCAAATATTGGGGAACGTTTAATGGATATAGGAGTAAAAAATTATGGAAAAATTCGAGAAGAAGCTACTTATTGGTTAAACCAAGTAGAAATAGATATTAACCGAATAGATGATTTACCAAAAATGTTTTCTGGAGGGATGCAACAACGATTACAACTAGCTCGTGTTCTTGTCACAAAACCCCGGTTAATATTAATGGATGAACCCACCGGAGGTTTAGATGTTTCAGTGCAAGCTCGTTTATTAGATTTAATTCGTTCTCTAGTGAGAAATCTCCACTTAAGCGTAATTTTAGTTACCCATGATTTAGGGGTAGTTAGATTACTTGCTCACCGTTTATTAGTAATGAAAAATGGGCAAATTGTTGAATCAGGATTAACAGACCAAGTATTAGATGACCCTCAACATTCCTATACTCAACAATTAGTTAGTGCAACCTTAATTCCCTAAATTAATATAAAATATTTTAATGTTTGCTACCGAAGATTGATAAGGATCTGGGGGGATGGGGGGATAGGGTTATTCGTATATTTGCATAATTTTTTGTATTTCATATAATTAGAAGACTGCTACAGAATTAACTGTTCCTTTGCTCAATTATAAATTGATAGTAACTCAGTCCGAGCAACTACCAATAATAAGAATGTTCTTTATTTTATTAAGAGAGTCTACTTCAATCTTCTTCCTATTCCCTTTTATAGTCATTTACAACAGTTTCGGAGTTAGTGAGGTACAGATTTTTAGGACTTTAGGCAACAGGCACTATTGCTACAGGCAACGGATAATTAATTAAAGTGTACCTCACCATCCTAAAAAGTGCTGTAACTTTCACCATCCTAAAAAGTGCTGTAACTTTATAGCATTCGCCAAGGCGCTTAGGACATAAAGAAGAAACATAGTACTCGCCTCTATAGAAATGGTCTAATGATTTTATACTTTTCTCTGTCCTAACTGCTCTGGCAGTTGCTATAGATTAAGACAAAGCTTTCTTGCTATAAGAAAGTTTCAGACTAAAAACATCTCATCTTTAAGTCAAACTACTATATTTAAACTTTTTATTGTGTGCCTTTTCAAGAGAAATGATAAATTTTTCTCTTATAAATTCAACACCTTAACTTTACTAGTGCAGGATGACAGAAATAAGTGACCAGTGACAAAATACTCAAAGCCTTACCAATCAAAACTTCTGAATTCTGACTTCCGCGTAGCGGTACTAGCAGTGTTTAAAAGTAGTTAGAGTTTGTAGGTAAGCAGAGACCTGAAATTATTCCCATCTACTTCTTCGTTCTTACTTCCTTTATTATGAGTAATCAATTCCTCAAACCCAATCATCAACAAGAAAATAGTTTCCCAGAAACTTCTGTACTATTAAAAGCAGAATCTGTTGAAAAAGGCTTTACTTTACACAACCAAGGCGGAGTCAAATTATCAGTATTGAAAAATATTTCTCTCAGCTTAAAAGCAGGAGAATGTATTGCCTTATCCGGAAAATCTGGTTCAGGAAAATCTACATTTATGCGTTGTCTTTACGGTAACTATCGAGTTGATAAAGGTTCAGTTTTGGTAAAGCATAAATCTACCTGGATTGATCTACCAAAATTAGCACCCCATGAAATTTTAGAAGTACGCAAAACTACTATTGGTTATGTCAGTCAATTTTTACGAGTAATTCCTCGTGTGCCAGCTTTAGAAGTAGCGGCAGAACCTTTATTAGAATTAGAAATAAAGCCAGAAATAGCCTATCAAAAAGTAGCAGAATTATTTGAGATATTAAATTTACCAAAACGTCTTTGGCATCTTTCCCCCACTACCTTTTCTGGAGGAGAAAAACAACGAGTTAATCTAGCTAGAGCCCTGGTAGTTAATTATCCAATTCTATTATTAGATGAACCAACTTCAGCCTTAGATTCTGTGAATCGTCAAGTAGTAATTGAACTATTAGAAAAATCCAAAGCTAATGGGTGTGGTTTGATAGGAATTTTCCACGATGAAGAAGTAAGATTAAGACTTTGTACAAAAGAACTTACTTTTGACTACTTCTCGGAATAAAGTTTGAGTAATTCCTATAAGTTAGACTAGAAACAGGTTAAAACTGCCTTGTTAAAAGTCTACTAATTGTAATTATAAGTATTGCTCCAGTAATAACATTTCTCAAAAACTTTTCTATATTTACTTGAGTCGGGGAGTAGGGGACTGGGGGACAAGTAAACATAAGAATAATTAGCGTTAAATTATCTCAAATTAGCAAAAAGGTAATTAATTCATGATTAATTACCTTAATAGCTGAAGTATTACTGAAGCATAGCATTAATGAGGAGTTCAATTCCGACCTAAACCCTTTGAAAAGCTGATAATTAATATCATGTTCGTATAATTAGTTATAAATAAAATATTCTCCTAGAAACGTTCCCTGAAACCTCTCTAATCTTTTCTATTATTTATAAGTATTTAATCGAATTCTGAAATCAACAATTCCAGTAAAAATTTTCCCTTAATTTTATCAATAGCGCGTTTCGCTTCAATAACATTTTGAAAGTACAATCCCCAATTTTTTTGATCTACTCTATTAATAGCAATATCTTAACTTTACAACTGATAATTGATACCCATAAGCAATAGCAAACTTGCTAAAACACTACCCAAAAATCCTATCCCCAAATTCGTCATATTTGACTGACTTGCGGATGCCATTGCAGTATTCAAATCTGGTGAAGTTAAACGTTCATAATTTTTCACAGCTACAATTGTTTCTGGTAGAGATGATATTAAACTTCCCAAAAAATAATGCAGTCCGGCAAAAACTGCATCACCAAATAATTTACTAAGTAAATCATCATAAATATCAGTCCAAGCAATAAATAATGTATTTAATACATAGCATAATAAAATTAATAACCCTGTACCTAAAATAAACTGAAACCAACTTGGTATGTAATCATCTTCATTAATATCATCAAATAATTCTGGTCTTTTTTTCTTAAATTGTTTTTCATAAAAGAAGAAAACTAACACACCTGCTAAACAAATTAAACCACCAACAAGTATCCAGGGCAAAGTGCGGGTGTTAATTCCTTCTGGCAAAGGTGCAAATTCAGATTTACCAGTAACGCACCAGTAAGCTGTACTGGCAAAAGCAAACATTGATAAAGACATAAAAAGATGCCATAAAAACAGCATTTTTTCTTTGTTAAAAATTTCGATAAAATCTTTTATATAAGATATTTTTCCGATAAATATCCATTTACTCATAACAATTATTGGCGCAACAATAAACATGAGATAAATATTGGCAAAATTTGAGCCTAGAGGAGTTGCTATACCGCCTAGTCGTCGAAGACTTAGTGATAGCAACATCAGAAATAATTCTGGGTTATTTGTACTAGAGTTAATTACTATAGTACGTTTGTCTTTACCTAAATATTTACCTGCTAAACCTGCGGCAGAATTTACCATCATATCTGTAGCAATCGGAATCAACCAAAAGCAAAAAATGACTGCTATTAAAGCAGTAATTATCACAAAAGTAGTTTCATTGGTAGAGTTGTGTAGTTGTATAATCCAGGTGTCCATAGCTTCAGATATAAGATTCAATATCAGGAATTGAGAATTAGTATAGTAGGTCTATATTGACTTATCTATATTAATGGTAAATTCATTTCATAGATGTTCCCACCCTATTATAGATATAGATAAGGTTTTGTATTAGGGAACTTAGCTAAAACAAACAAAGACTATCCTAATGGCATAGTCTTTGTTTATTGTAACTATTTTTACTCAAAATTCCATTGATTGATGTTTAATCACTGATAATAGTAGGTATAATATTGTTTAGGAGAGCTTCAATTTAAGCTACTACATTACTATTTTTATTATTTTAATAATGGTAATATAGCCTATTTGATAGATATAAAATGTTCAATTATCACTTTTTTTTATTTTAAAACTTGCAGTTAATTGATTTTTGGATATATCTTTAAAGTAAATATATATAGCAACCCTAAACCATTTGTCATTTCTCAAAAATTCAAAAATAGATAAAAACTTTAAAACTCTTACCCCTGTTGCTAGATGAGCTGTTGCCTTTTTACCAGATGTTTTTTCATAACCTATTTGAGGTTGCTATATCCCTCCTAATTTAATTACAGTTGATTTTCCTGTACTTACTTTTAATCTTTGACTTCTAGTAACTACTAGCTAAAATCTAACATATAGCTACATAAAAATTAACGGCTTAAATTCATATTTGTATTTACCGTCCACAGACTATTATAGTTAATAATAACTCAAATTATACTGGAGATAACTCTTGGCAATACAATAGTAGTGTGGACGGTTTTTAATAGGATTAGTAGATATGCAATCTAATTAAAACTTACCTACCACCAGGCAATCCTGGTACAGTTACTCCTTCTACTCGTTGGCGGAACTCTTCAACACCTGGATTAAAATCTATTGGTAGAACTGCGACAATATTCTCATGAGGACGAGGAATAATTACCCAAGATTCCAAGGTCGCACCGTAAACTTTTTCTACTGCTGCAATTCCTGCATCAATAGCAGTTTTTACTTCCGAAACATCACCTCTAATTTGAACAGTAAACCGCGCACTACCAACCCTAATATAACCAACTAAAGTAACTCGACCAGCTTTGACCATTGCATCTGAAGCAGCTACAATACCAGGAAAACCCTTAGTTTCTAGTGCTCCAACAGCTTGTTGCGCCATTCTATCTCTCCTAAATTTCAGTTAAGAATTAAATTCTCTGGATTAATTGTAAAAATTTTTAGATGTCTGCCATAAAAAAACTATTATTGAGCTAAACCATAATAGAATTTAGGACAAAATTCATCTAAACTGTTCGCTAATTTCTGTATATTCTAGTGGTAATACAGATTCTACATTCTCTGGAGGATTAGGAACAATATAATGACTGTCCACTATACCACCATAGACTTTTTCTGCTGCTTCAATGCCAGCTTGGACTGAAGGATAAACTTCAGAAGTTGGTCCTCGAACTGCAACTACAAAGTGGCCTCTTTCAGCTTTATCATAGTAAACTAAGGTAACTCGTGCACCTTTAACCATTGCATCTGCAGCAGCTAAAATACTAGGAAAACCAATAGTTTCTATGACACCTACTGCCTCTGGCATTGAAACGTTCCTCCATTATCAAGAATCAATTAATCTAATTGTAATCTCAATAGGTAATGCTGTATATGTAAATTTATAAAAAAGCTATTATTTATGGTGGACTATGAGCATTTTTATCTATTTTGATATCTTTGAGAGGTGGGAAAATTTATTATAAATTTATGTCAAAATCATCTGAATATTGAGGATTAGCTAAGAATAAATTTGAGAATAAATCATCAAGTTATAAGTTTAATTAATCTCAATAAAGTATTGGTATAATAATCCTATTTTAATGGTGTGATTACAGAAATATAGAAGTCATTTCAGTTATTAGTACCTCCTGTTTCAGCAGGAGAGCAAAAAATCTGAAATTTCCTTTTTTATCTCCTTGATAGGGTAGACTTGAAACCTTATTTCTTAGTCAGGGTATATATTAAAAATATAGCAATTCTGTTTCATTTGTAATATTTTCTGGTAATTAGGAGTCAGAATATACTAATTTCCATGCTGTTAAGGTACAAAATTATTTAGTTTTAGGGAATAGGGAACAGAATACAACATAAAGATAGATGTACCTCATTAGACTGAGAAACGCTATATAAAAGTATTTTGATTTATCTTAAATCTTATATCAATCTCATAAATCATTCCTGATTGCTATATATATTTTCAAATAATAGTTTGATCGATGTTTATATATTAATCAATTTAGCCAAAATTAAATTTATAATCTATATACTTAGATGAATGTTTGTTAAAGTTTTTCAGGAAGGATACTCCTGCATAGTCTAACCTCCCACTATTCCCTTGAGTAAAATAATTACACGAGATTTGATATAAAATAACAAAGTCACCTCCAAAAACTGGAAGTGACTTAAACACAATACACACTTTTGACACAAACAAATTGGAGAGGGAACAATAGCTATAGTATTCCCTCTCTCAAAAAACTTAGTAATCGAAATCGCCACCGCCCATACCAGCGCCAGCAGCAGCACCTTCCTTGGGTTCAGGTTTATCAACAACAATACACTCAGTTGTTAACACCATACCAGCAATAGAAGCAGCGTTTTGTAGAGCGGAACGAGTTACTTTCGCAGGGTCAACAATACCAGCTTCAAACATATCAACAAACTCATTGTTTGCTGCATTAAAACCAGTATTGAAATCTTTCTCTTTCACGCGCTCAGAAATTACAGCACCATTCTGACCAGCATTTTCAGCAATGCGCATTAATGGAGCTAATAACGCACGACTAACAATTAAAGCACCAGTTAACTCTTCAGCTTTTAGGTTCTCATTTGCCCAAGTTTCTAATTCAGGAGCTAAATGAGCTAGAGTTGTACCACCACCAGGAACAATACCTTCTTCTACAGCAGCTTTAGTTGCGTTAATAGCATCTTCCAAGCGTAACTTGCGGTCTTTCATTTCAGTTTCAGTAGCAGCACCAACTTTAACAACTGCTACACCACCAGCTAACTTAGCTAAACGCTCTTGTAACTTTTCTTTGTCATAGGAAGAGTCACTTTCTTCCATTTGACGGCGAATTTGTTCGCAACGTGCTTTAACTTCTTTTTCGTTACCTTCAGCAACAATAGTAGTGTTGTCCTTCGTAATAGTGATGCGACGTGCTTTACCAAGCATATCTAGCTTGGTGCTTTCTAATTTCAAACCAGCATCTTCAGTAATAACTTGACCGCCAGTTAATACGGCAATATCTTCTAACATAGCTTTACGGCGATCGCCAAAACCAGGAGCTTTAACTGCAGCAACATTCAATACACCCCGCAGACGGTTAACAACCAAAGTTGCTAAGGCTTCTTTCTCAATATCTTCAGCTAAAATTAATAAGGGTTTGCCAGAACGAGCTACTTGTTCTAATACTGGTACTAAGTCTTGTACTAAAGCAATTTTCTTATCAGTAATTAGAATTTGAGGTTCGTCTAGAACAGCTTCCATCCGCTCCATATCTGTTGCGAAGTAAGGAGAGATGTAACCCTTGTCAAAGCGCATACCTTCAGTAATTTCTAGTTCAGTCTGCATTGACTTGCCTTCTTCTAAGGAAATCACACCTTCTTTACCCACCTTATCCATTGCTTGGGCAATCATTTGACCTACTTCTTCATCGTTACCAGCAGAAATAGCACCAACTTGAGCGATCGCCTTAGAATCTTCAATTTGACGAGCGTGAGCTGCAATTTTTTCTACTAGGAAACTTGCCCCTTTATCAACACCACGTTTGATAGCTATGGGGTTAGCACCAGCAGCAACGTTGCGTAGACCTTCTTTAACAATTGCATGAGCTAAAACAGTTGCAGTAGTTGTACCATCGCCTGCCGCGTCATTAGTTTTAGAAGCTGCTTGACGAATTAGAGAAACACCAGTATTTTCTACATGGTCTTCTAATTCAATTTCTTTAGCGATAGTAACACCATCATTAACAATTTGAGGTGCGCCAAACTTTTTCTCTAGAACAACGTTACGACCTTTTGGACCAAGAGTTACTGCTACAGACTCAGCAAGGATATCCATGCCTTTTTCTAAGGCGCGACGAGCATTTTCGTTGTAAATAATACGTTTAGCCATAGTTGTGATTTCTATTGATTAGTAATTGTGGATACTTATTTTTTGTGTATTGATAATTAGTTGTTTTAGCACTTTAGCAAACATCAAATATGAAGAAAAAGTTTGCTAGTGCTATAGAACAACTGGTTTAAACTTTACCCTTAAGGGCGAAGTATTAGTTAACAATTGCAAGAATATCTTTTTCTGCAAGTAGGACGTACTCATCACCACCAAGCTTGATATCAGTACCAGCATATTTGGAGTAGAGAACTTTGTCTCCTACCTTAACTTCCATTTCAGAGCGAGAACCATCATCATTGCGCTTACCAGGGCCAGCAGCAACAACTTCTCCTACTTGAGGTTTTTCTTTTGCTGTGTCGGGTAGAAGAATACCACCTGCTGTTTTTTCTTCAGATTCACTAACTTTGACGAATACACGTTCGCCCAAGGGTTTAACAGTAGAAACACTCAGTGTTACAGCTGCCATTACATTACCTCCAGATAAGTTTTATTGTTGGTGAAGCTAAGTTTTAACTTCATTTGGTTTTTTAGCACTCTCACCATCTGAGTGCTAATTTAGCTGAATAGCTGTAGCGATCGCAACTAATTAAACTGTACGGGTTCCCGAACTGGGGATTTGGGTATTTACCAAGAGTCATTTCAGTTATCAGTGCTTCCTACTAGATTGGGAGGGAAAAATTTAACTTCTGAGTGCTGAGTTGAGGTGATTATCGTACTGCAAAAAGTAATCTCAGAAGACAATAAACTAGAATTATGGCAGTAGAACTGTTGATTTACTAGGAATATCTAAGTCATTTGATATTCTCAATCAGACATTTGACTTTTGGTATCAAGGATAACTATCATAGAAGTAAATTAAATGTGTATCAAAACTTAATGATAGATAATTTATTTAACAAAACGGAAAAAGCTGATGGGACAGAAGACCAGCTAGCCCAATCTCAAGAAGATTCTCAACAAAGACATATTGACTCAGATATTTGTCAAGATTCCCTAGGACGTTGTGTCCAATCTCTCGGACTGAGTAAAATTAAAAGACATATTTTTATTTGTGCTGACCAAACTAAACCGAAATGTTGCTCAAAAGAAATTAGTTTAGAAGCATGGAATTATCTTAAAAAACGTCTGAAAGAATTAAAACTTGATGAGTCTGGCCCTAACATATCAGGCTCTATATTTCGCACTAAAGCTAACTGCTTACGAGTTTGTTGTCAAGGTCCAATCATGGTTATTTATCCAGAAGGAATATGGTATCATTCCGCAACTCCTCCTGTGATTGAAAGAATTATTCAAGAACACATCATTGGTTCTCAAGTAGTAGAAGAATACCTTTTTCTAACTCATCCTTTGCCAGAATCAAGAATTATTTCATAAGACCTGACCCTTAAGGGCGAGGTTTCAAACTTTAGTTAATTTATTGGCCCATACTAGGCAATCATGGACAAATTTATTGCCGATAAACTCACAAGCTCAAAGTTCACAATCACTAACTAACTGTTATCAATTAACCATAGTTCCTAACTTAATAAGTAAGTAAAATTAACCATAGTTCCTTATACTATTAATAGGGAATACTATTGAATTCTCATATATTATTGCCAAAAGTAGTGGTAATTATTTTGCATCACTACAAAACTATTATCTAGCTATATCTACCTAAATTATAGGACTTAATTGATTGAGTATAAAATCTATAATCTATAACTATAATAGATAGGGGATCAATTCCCTTTGAGGATTAGATACAGTCCAAGCCTTCTGGGTAAGGATATATATCTTTAAAGTTTATCAGGAAAGTAGGCATAACTACCTTACTTCCTAACTCCGCTATGAAAGACGTGGGTTAACCCGTCTGTAAAGTTAATGTTTGCAGGAATCAAAAAAGTGAGTTCTTCATTATGAAGGAAATGAATACTACAGACCAAGGACGTTTAATGTTGGTTGATGATGACCCTAATTTAATATTATTGGTCAAAGATTATTTAGAATTTCGTGGATACGAGGTAATGACAGCAGAAAATGGCCGAGAAGCCCTAGAACTGCTAGAAGAACAAGTTCCCGACTTGATTATATGTGATGTGATGATGCCAGAAATGGATGGTTACACCCTGGTACAGCATATCAGAGAAAATTCAGCTACAGAATGGGTTCCCGTTCTATTTCTATCTGCCAAGGGTCAAAGTCAAGATCGAGTTAAAGGTCTAAATACTGGAGCTGATGTTTACATTGTCAAGCCATTTGAACCAGAAGAACTTGTAGCTCAAGTAGAATCTTCTCTCAAGCAAGCTTCTCGCCTAATTAAACATCAAAATTCTGGTGTCAGCAGTGGGCCAACAATTAAGGTGCGCCGAAACGTAGAATTAACTCCTACAGAGTTAAAGGTAGTCCAATTGGTAGCCAAGGGAATGGCTAATCGTGACATTGCACAAATTATGGAAGTTAGTCAAAGAACAATTGAGAGTCATGTGAGTAATATGCTTGGTAAAACAGGTCTGCATAATCGGACAGAGTTAGCTCGTTGGGCTATTGAAAGTAAAAAGGCTTAGATATAACTCCCCAGGAATTTATCAGGGTGTAAGTTTTTATCTGTCTAATTTGTTTACTGAAGGGCTGTAATTTTATACTGCCCAAAATTTTCTATATTCATAATTTTGCATACATAGCTTTTATTAAATCAATTATTTTTGATTTGGCTAAATTTTAGATATTAGATTAATCAAATATTAACTTATGGCCTTAATTGAAAATTAAGGTATTGTATAGAAATGTAGCAGGGGATAAATAAATTTAACAGGCATGAAAAAAATATATTTTTTTACAAAAAAAAGCCTGAAATCTAGAAGAGTAAACTGCTCAGTTCATTAAAATTATGGGTAGAGAAAAATATTATAGGTTTATAATATAAGGGTAATTTTTGGCAGTTTAAATATGAAATAAGCAAGGAATAATGTAAGTTTTTAGAGACTCAATATACTTACATTAATGATAAAAATATTGCTAGAGTAATGGATTTAGCCTGAATTATCTAAAACCAATATTAAACTTAAGTTTCTATGAAAAATTCCATGAACCGTCTTTCTATATTTGTTGACGGTAACAATATGTTTTACGCTCAACAAAAAAATGGTTGGTTTTTTGACCCGAGAAGAGTATTAGAATACTTCAACAAACCAGAAGTAAAATTAATAAATGCTTTTTGGTATACAGGTTTAAAAGACCCACAGGATCAAAGAGGATTCCGAGATGCTTTAATTAGTTTAGGTTATACAGTACGCACTAAAATTTTGAAAGAATATTATGATGATGTTTCGGGTCGCTATTCTCAAAAAGCTAACTTAGATATTGAAATTGTTGTAGATATGTTTAATACAGTAGACCAATATGATGAAGTAGTTTTGTTTAGTGGAGATGGAGATTTTGAAAGAGCGATTGAGTTATTGCGCTCTAAAAATACTCATATTACAGTTGTATCAACTGAAGGAATGATTGCTAGAGAATTGCGCAATGCTACAGACCAATATGTAGACTTAAATGATATTCGTGACCAAATAGAAAAAGCAGAATATTAATCAATAAAGAAGATGGAAGTCAGTTATCAGTATCTTCTACTGAAGTAAGAGGCTAGAAATACTAAATTTTATTTACTGTTATTGCTAAATCTATCAATACTAATTCCGAAAGAATACGCTAGTATTTAACTTTGGAAAAAATCAAGCAATTACTAAGGCTAGATGATAACCAATATCATTTCCTTGTGAATGCTGCGCAAACATATTTCACTTCTTAGAGATTAATTCCTCCTTCGGTATGATAATGAGTTAATAACTCATAGCTGATAAGGCAGTTCCTCTGAGTATAGGCTACCCAACGACTGAATGCTTAGAATATAAAAAAGCTATAGGCTAATTCCTCTAAACTACAAGGAAAAAAACAATGACCACCAGTCAAGACCGAATTATTATTTTTGATACTACCCTCCGGGATGGAGAACAATCTCCTGGTGCAGCTCTCAATATAGATGAAAAATTAACCATTGCTCGGCAACTATCTCGCCTGGGAGTAGATGTAATTGAAGCTGGTTTCCCCTATGCTAGTCCTGGAGATTTTGAGGCAGTACAAAAAATTGCTGAAACAGTTGGTTTAGAAGGAGGTCCAACAATCTGCGGTTTGGCAAGAACAACCCGTGCAGATATCGAGGCAGCAGGTAAAGCAGTTCAACCAGCAGCTAAAGGACGTATTCATACTTTTATTGCTACCTCCGATATTCATTTGGCCTACAAACTCAAGAAAACTAGAGCAGAAGTATTAGAGATTGCTCCAGAAATGGTGGCCTATGCAAAAACCTTCGTAGACGATGTAGAATTTTCTCCGGAAGATGCAGGTCGCTCTGACCCAGAATTTCTCTATCAAGTATTGGAAGTGGCGATCGCTGCTGGAGCTACCACAGTTAATATTCCTGATACTGTAGGTTATACAACTCCTGCTGAATTTGGGGCACTCATCCGAGGTATTAAGGAAAATGTGCAGAATATTGACCAAGCTATTATTTCGGTTCACGGTCACAACGATTTGGGTCTGGCAGTAGCCAACTTCTTGGAAGCAGTGAAAAATGGTGCTCGTCAGTTGGAATGTACTATCAATGGTATTGGAGAACGTGCTGGCAATGCTGCTTTGGAAGAGTTGGTTATGGCGTTGCACGTTCGGCGACAATATTTCAACCCATTTTTGGGTCGCTCACCGGAGTCAGAAGCACCACTCACTAATATTGATACTCGCCACATTTATAAAACATCTCGTCTGGTTTCTAACTTGACAGGAATGTTTGTACAACCAAATAAAGCTATTGTTGGTGCTAACGCTTTTGCTCACGAGTCAGGTATTCACCAAGATGGGGTACTTAAAAATAAACTGACTTATGAAATTATGGATGCTCAGTCTATCGGGTTAACAGATAACCAGATAGTCTTAGGTAAACTTTCTGGTCGTCATGCTTTCCAGACTCGCTTGCAAGAACTTGGGTTTGAACTCTCAGATGAAGAAATTAATAAGGCATTTCTCAAGTTCAAAGACTTGGCAGACAAAAAGAAAGAAATCACAGATTGGGATTTAGAATCTATTGTTAATAGCGAAATTCGACAACCACCCGAACTTTTCCGTTTGGAATTGGTGCAAGTTTCCTGTGGCGATCGCGCTCATCCTACTGCCACAGTTAGTATCCGTAATCCCGATGGGGAAGAATTGACTGATGCTGCTATTGGTACTGGTCCTGTGGATGCTGTGTACAAGGCAATTAACCGAGTAGTTAATGTGCCGAATGACTTAATAGAATTTTCCGTGCAGTCGGTAACTGCTGGTATTGATGCTATTGGGGAAGTGACAATTCGCTTGCGCCATGAAGGGCGAGTTTATTCTGGTCATGCTGCCAATACTGATATTATTGTGGCATCTGCAGAGGCTTATGTAAATGCTTTAAATCGCTTATATGCAGCTTTACAAACTGATGTAGAGAAAATACATCCGCAAAAAAGTCAACCTGCGGAAGTAATAGCTGGTAGTTAATAGAAACTCCTAGTGCCGCTACGCGGAAGTCAAAATTCAAAATTCATGCATTATTGATTAGTAAGGCTTTTAGGATTTTATAACTGGTCAGTTATTTCCGCCATTCTGCACGAGTAAAAGGGTGGGTTAAAACTCACCCTCTTATTTTTTTTAAATTTTAAGGTTATAGATAATGAATAAACTTTGGAAAAATCCTTATTATTTAGCCTTGTTTCTTTTAATTGTTTCTCGTGGAAATATCATCTTAGAATTTTCTATAGCCTACGCCATCGGTTACTTATATAATCTTAAATACGGAAATTCCATTTCTCAGAGTTTAAACCTAAAAATTTGTACTTATCTTATAATAATGAAATTAATTACACTAATTTTGTTATTGCCGAACTTGAATCTTAACTTTGTAGAATTATTATTTATGGCAGTATTTAGCATAATATTCTTTTTCTTCAAGTTACCCATAACTTATGGTGGTTTAGATGCTGGTTCTCATAAATATTTGATTTAATTGAGTTACAAAAATAAACTATATTACATGAAATACGTTACATTAATATTTGCTAGCAAAGGTTGATAGGAATATGGGAGGATGAAGAGATTAGGAGATTGGAACATTAATAGGTATCATAATTTTTCGTATTTCATATTTGGATACATAGATGATCGAATTTATGACCATGATAATGATGCAAAAATATCAGCTTGATAATCTATCAAAAAAAATAATTCCCGACCGGGTATAAACAATTCCCGACCGGGTAATAAATTACATTAAATCCTCCAACTTCAGTCAATGAAATAAAGGAAAAAAGAAAGTAAAGGAAAATATGTAAATTATCTAAAAAATACAGAATTAATCAGACATTATCCATTTACTCTTCTCCCTCTACCATCTCACGATACTGATCGGCAGAGAAAACATCATCTCCCTCTAGTTCATCCGGGTCTTTAACACGCACTTTCAAAAGCCAACCTTCTATATATGGGTCTTCTTCTGATAATCGCTCTGGACTTTCTAATATCTCTTCATTACGCTCTACTACCGTACCAGTAATAGGAGCTTTCAGGTCTTCAACTGCCTTCACAGACTCAATGCTGCCACACGATCCTTCTTTTTCAATTTGGTCTCCCTCCTCTGGCAGTTCCAGAAATACAATATCTCCCAACTGCTCAATAGCAAAGGCACTAATACCAATAGTGGCAATTTCACCATCCATTCTTACATATTCGTGGGTTTCGAGATATTTGAGGTCGTCTGGAAATTCTAGTGTCATTTGGTTCCTCACTAAAAATAGTACAAATTATGTCAGTTAAAGCAAGACTAGACTTGCAGTAAAAATTATTCCGTAAAGAATAATATAAGGTAAACACCTAATTCTTATGGATAAGAAAAATATTATAGGACTACTTTTAGGGAAATTTTCTGTTATCAGATTAATTAGGTCTGCCTTAATTATCTATCTCCTTGTAGGTTCCTGGGCTTTCTTTTTCTCAGATCGGTTAATTTTTTTACCTCGTCCATCTAGCTATCAGAAAAACCAGGATTTTGTCAAGCTTCAGTCTAGCGATAAAGTCCAAATTACAGGAATTTATTTACCATTACCTAAGGCAAAATATACAATTCTCTACAGTCATGGGAATGCCGAAGACTTGGGCGAAATTTTACCCCGGTTACGAGATTTACGAGATATTGGATTTAATGTATTTTCTTATGACTATCAGGGTTATGGTACAAGTCAGGGAAAACCTTCGGTCAAGGGCGCTTATCAAGATATTAATGCTGCTTATGAATATTTGACCCAAAAATTACAGATACCTGCAAATCAAATTATTGTTTATGGACGTTCAGTGGGCGGGGGGCCTTCTGTAGATCTGGCATCCCGTCAACCTGTAGCTGGTTTAGTAATAGAAAGTTCATTTACAACTGCCTTTCGGGTAGTGACGCGCATCCCTATTTATCCCTTTGACAAATTTCCCAGTATTGACAAGATTCAAAATGTTAATTGCCCGGTGTTGGTAATGCACGGAAATGTTGACCGAGTAATTCCTTTTTCCCATGGGCAAAAACTTTTTACTATAGCTAATCAACCAAAGCTTTCTTTGTGGGTTGATGGTGCTGGTCATCTTAACTTATTAGAAGTAGCGGGCAAGGAATATGTAAAAGTTATGGGTGAGTTTGTTAAGTTGATAGAAAGACACTAAAGTTTAGAAAATGGCTTTGTATTTTAGATACTTTGCCATGCTAATATTTGTTTCTAAGAAACCCGGTTTCTGACAGAAGTCAATTAGTCAAGGGAATACAATATTGATAGTAGTGTACAAGTAGTGATACTCAGATAAAAGGTCAACTAGGGATCTTAAATTATTATGCATGAAATCTAGAATTTAGCGGCTTTTCTGTTCCCTATTCCCTTCCAAAGAGCCTAAATCACTACATCTACAGGACTACCACAATATTTTTGGAAAAAGCCGAATTTAAGGTAATCTCTGTTCCCTACTTTTAGCCTAAATCACTACATCCACAAAACTACCTGAACACTTTCTCTAATTATCAATTATCCATTATTAATTATCCATTGCTAGTTCTGCTTTTGCCGTTTGCCACATTTGTTCAAACTCTGCCAAACTATACTCTGAAATAGGGCGATCGCACATTTCCTCTAGCAAAGCAAATCGTTTCAAAAAACGATGATTAGTTCCTTGTAATGCTTGCTCTGGATTTAAATTATACCACCTTGCCAACTGCACCAAAACAAACAAAATATCTCCCATTTCTGCTTCTTGATGTTCCTTATCTTCTGACTTTAAAGCTTCTTCAAATTCTCCTAATTCTTCATGAAACTTCTCCCAAACTCCATCAACATTTTCCCATTCAAAACCAACAGCAGCAGCTTTTTTAGAAATCTTCATTGCTGCCAGAAGTGGAGGTAACTGCCGAGCATATCTGCCTAATTTTTTACTCAGTAAATCATTAGTTTCCCCATTTTCTGCTGCCTTAATTTCTTCCCAATTTTGTTTAACTTCTTGAGTGCTATTTACTTTGACATTTCCAAATACATGAGGGTGTCTTCTAATCATTTTGTTGCTAATATTTTCAGCAACTTCAGCTAAAGTAAAATCATTAGCTTCACTAGCTATTTGTGCTTGCAAAACTACCTGTAATAATAAATCTCCTAATTCGTCAACTATTGCTTTTTTATCCCCAGTTTTTATAGCATCTACAACTTCATAAGCTTCTTCCACAATATAAGGAGTTAAAGTTTCTGGAGTTTGAGCTAAATCCCATGGGCACCCCCCCTCTGGAGAACGTAATTTAGCTACTATTTCTATTAGTTCTTGTAATGCAGATAATGTTGAATTCATGTTAAATAAATAAGTTTTTTAAACTTGGTATAGTATGATATTGAAATCTACTCTGGAGTTGGTCTCTAGAGTAGATTACTGTTATAAAAAACCGTAGAAAATTAGTTAGAACAATAAATTAAGGCTAGCTTAAAATCCCCTGAAGGTGTTCCGCGTCGAGAAGAAAAATGGTCTTGATTACGAGATATTCAGGAGAGTGAAAATGATTGTTTGTAATACCAAATTCAAAAAAGGTCGTTACAGTAGAAAAGAGATTAGGAAATAGGGAAAAACCTTGATCTTTACTTGATTTTTCTAATATGGCAAAATCTAGTGCAGGATGACGGAAATAAGTGACCAGTGACAAAATACTCAAAGCCTTACCAATCAAAACTTCTGAATTCTGAATTCTGAATTCTGACTTCCGCGTAGCGGTACTAGGTCTTCTATTTTTTTTGCGTTGCTGATTTTGGGGATGATTTGTATGTTTTGAAAATTGCTAAACTATTGAATAACAAATATTCTAAACTATTAACTTTTTATTTTTATACCTTGATTCAGCAATGCTATTTTTTGAACACTGATATAACTATTCTTAGCGTGGTTTGAGAAGCCAGAAGATAATAATCTGGGCTGTACAGTTATTATTGTATGACCCAACATTCAAGATTTTCACTATTCCAAATTTCTACAATTTAAATATCACAGTATTTATTGCAATTCCCATACTGGTAAGATACAAAATTCTAGTCTTTGGGCAAGAAGCAACACCCAATCTAAAGATAAAAGTGTAACTCACACTTACAGAGAAACGCTATATAAAAACAGCTTGATTATCTACTTATTACTTGTATCGCTAGACTTATTCACATTCATCCCAACGCTCCCTGACGGTAGAGGGCGGCTCTTCTGTCAACATTTTGATGAAATGATTAGACTTATGACTAAGAGGAAGACTACTAAATCTGCTGTTTGATGTATATATTTTTACTTATATAAAATAAACAAATAATTTTAAAAATAAAGTTAAGTAATTTTTATGTTTTTTGATTATTCTCTTGGGTTTATGCTAGAAAGGTGAAAGCTAATCATAATATATTCCTAGGATTAAGGCAAATTATCTGGAATATTTTTTAAATATGTATCTCTTGATACTAGCATACTAGGAACTTTCTTAATATGTTTGCTTTGTATGAGTCAAATTCAGATTCATTTACAGTGCCTAATTTAGAGGTTAAAAGTCAAATTCTATCTTTAGAATCAACTATACAGGAACTACCACTGCAAGACTTTCTGATTGAATCTAGCTACTTTGGTAAAGATGTTGCCCCTGTGTTTGAGGCAAATCCCTTACTATCAGGTGTGATTTTGATAGATCGGCAAGGTAAGTTTGTCGGTATGATTTCTCGACGATTATTTTTTGAAAGAATGGGAAGTCGTTATGGTATAGAGATGTTTTATAAGCGCCCTATAGAAGCTTTGTATCGCTTCTCTCAAATAGATATTTCTATTCTTCCTGGTAATACATTGATAGTAGAGGCAGCACAAAAATCTTTACACAGACGACCTGAATTACTTTATGATCCAATTGTTGTAGAAGTAGAAACTAATGTTTACAAACTTTTAGATGTACATCAATTATTAGTAGCCCAGTCAAAAATTCACGAACTTACAAGTCGTCTACTGCAAAAACAAACTCAGGCAAAAGCTATTCAAACGGAAAAAATGGCTAGTTTGGGCAGAATGGTGGCTGAGGTTGCCCATGAAATTAGAAATCCTGTTAACTGTATTTGGAATAATTTAATATTTCTCTGTTCTTATCTAGAAGAAATTACTAAACTTTTATCTACTTATGACGAAATATCAGATCCATCTCCAATTATAAGTCAAATTAAGGAACAAATAGAATATGATTCATTACAAGAAGAATTAGCTGAGACAACTCAGGGTATTAGATTTGGCTCAGAACAATTACTAAAGATTGTGAATAGTCTTCGTAACTTTTCACACATGGATGAATCTCAAAAGAAACCAGCAGATATCCATGAATGTATAGATAGTAGCTTACTAATTTTAAATAATCGTCTTAAATACAATATTAAAATTATTAAAAATTATTCTACTAATTTGCCACTGGTTAGTTGCTATTCTGGTCAACTCAGCCAGGTATTTATGAATCTAATTAGTAACAGCATTGATGCACTGAATGAAAAATCCGCAGAAATAGAGGGTTCAAATTGGCAAGCTGAAATTAAGATTACTACGGAAGCTATAGCAGGGAAAGATCATGATTGGGTGAGTATTAGAATGGGTGATAATGGTTCTGGTATCCCTTTAGAAATACAAGATAAAATTTTTGAGAACTTTTTTACAACTAAACCTGTGGGTAAAGGAACAGGCATGGGTTTGGCTATTAGTTACCAAATTATTAATGAAAAACATGGTGGAAAACTGAAACTAAATTCTTTACCAGATAAAGGTACTGAATTTGAAATTGTTTTACCAATATTTTAATTAATAGAATATACGATCACAAGTTTAAATAAAATTAAGAGTAAATTTGTGTCAATTATAATTTGCTACTTTTGACGAAATTACAACAGCAACTTAAAACAATAAAAATATACAAAGATAATTTTTAGTATAAAGTTTACTGGTGTAAATAGTGAAAATTTTAGGTTATTATATAATAATATATACTTTAAAATGAACTTCTTAACCATATATACTTTATTAACGTGTCAAATAAAAATTTATTCGTTTGTTTATTAATTACCCTGGGTGTGTGGGGTAATACTGTTAAATCCGTCCAAGGGCAAGCATTAGTTCCTCATATATTACAACTAGACTCAGCTCAACTAGAACAGACAGGTTTAAGTTTAGCTGAGGAAGCTTTACAGTTAGCAAGATTTCAACAGTTTGATTTGGCTTTATCTAGAGCTGAATTGGCTACTGAATTAGCCCCAAATAATCAACGAACTTGGGCACTATTAGGCAGTCTTTACATTCAAGCTGAAGAATTAGAAGAAGGTATTGCTGCTTTGAAACAAGCTCAAGAACTAAATCCAAGTAATGCTGAGATTAGATTTGTTCTTGGTAGAGCTTACTTTCAAACATCTGATTATAAAAACGCTATTGAGCAATTAAGAAAAGGTTTAAAATCTAAACCTGAGAACCCCGGAGCTTTATTTGATTTGGGTAATGCTTATTACAAGCATGGTAAATTTAAAAGAGCGATCGCACAATACGAACAAGCTTACGACCTAGAAAAAAATTTATGGCCTGCAATTAATAACATTGGTTTAGTTCAATATGAGATGGGAAAAGTAGATGATGCAATCAAAAAATGGCGTAAAGCTGTCTCTATTGATAGTAAAGCTGCAGAACCACTTCTAGCCCTAGCAGTAGCTCTCTATACTCAAGGTGATAAAGAACAAAGTCTAGCAATGGGAGAAGAAGCGCTACGATTAGATAGCAAATATGCAGACATTGACTATCTTGACCAACATTTGTGGGGGAAACGGCTAATTGAAGATGCAAAAATATTTCTGGCAACTCCTCGTATTCAAGAAACTCTAGCTCAAATAGAAGATTTACCACCGTCTGGCCAGATTTCTCCTTAATATAGGTAGTTAGTTAATCCTCTGTACTAAAGTTTTTTAATTAAATCAAATCGTGGTCCATTAACAAACTGTGAGATAACCTAAGCTCCAAATTCTTGAGAGATGCAGATTTTTCAACACTTTTAGTCAAAAAGCTGTGGCACTACTTTAAGCTTGATACAACAGTGGTGCCGTATTACCCTAAATAGGGTTCAGTATTTTCAATAAAAACCAATATTTCGCCTTGATTTTGCCATTTTTCTATTCCATATTTGCAGTTTGACTTGGTAATAAGTTTGAGATTGTTTGATCGATACAAGATGACATAACTTCAAAATTAACTCAAATATAATTACATCAAATATAATGGTTGAAAAATTTCAGATTTATTAGTAGGACTTACACTACTAAAAAAAAAGAATGCTACAAACAAAAAGGTGCATCTCAATCACAGATTCTTAAAAATAGCAGGATTCTTAAAAATAGAAGATTTGGTATTAGTTGAAGAAATTCACTGTGTGGCTTGAGCTTGAGAAAATGATATTTGACTCGCCAGAAAAACTCAAACGATCTAGTTATGGTTCATATCTATAATCTATAGTCTGAATTTTCCCACAAAGATTGAGTAAGTATTTAGACTAATTCACTGTGTGGTTTTAGTGCTTGAGAAAATGATATTTGACTCGCCAGAAAAACTCAAACGATCTAGTTATGGTTCATA
>NZ_JBNHER010000303.1:0-6321 GCF_050015975.1 Dapis purpurea BLCC-M126
GAGTAATGAGTAAGGAGTAATGAGTAAGGAGTAATGAGTAAGGAGTAAGGAGTAAGGAGTAATGAGTAAGGAGTAAGGAGTAATGAGTCAGTATCATTGTGGTTTATTAATATGAAAACCGCTGTAATGATTTTTGTGTATGGGATTGATTTGATTTTTAATTATCACCATATGTCTATTAATTTTGTTTACTTTGCATCTGCAAAATCACTTTCAATTTAAATCAATTCAGAAAATTTTCATTGTTAACCGGGAAACCTTAACCCAATGTTCAAGTGACTAATAATTGGCGACTGATAATGTGAAATAATAAGCTGAACTTACTATATAAAAACTTTTAAAAGACTCAAATTTCACTTCTAACTTCTGACTTCCGTGAAACGGTATAAGAAGGAGAGATTTGGGTATCTAGTTTGAGTGTTGCTCAAGATTATTAGAATAGACTAAAACCAACTACAGAAACTTTTCCAGATTATTTACAAGATACAAAGGAGAGTCCGTCTCGTTAAAGTGAGAAAAGACTGGTTATTATTCACCAGGTTCTGTTCAGGAGGTTCGGGAAAGTGACTTGGATGAACTATATGATGATTTGATTAACACTATCCGTCAAGCTGTATTCCAATAGCATTAGTGATATTATGTCCGGATGAACATTGATAAATAATTAGGGAGAACTCAAGAGGGAGAAATAAGGTATTAGGAGAAGAAATTTTTTTTATCACTAATTAAGCTGACATGATACGAGAAAGTTGATGGGATATAATTATTGAAAATAGGAACTATTCCTCAAACTTCTAGTAATAAGATTCAGCCTCTGGGAGTTTCTTTTCCAGCAACGCCAATTTTTGAGTATCCTACGGTTGAAGTTCTAGCTAATTATCACAGGACAAGAACTGCTTTTTTGACAACCATATTTAAGTTATGATATTGGGTTATATCAAATCCCCCTAATTTGGTATAAGAAATTTTCCATCTTCAGCTATTAGCCACATCTTTCTAAATTCCCTTCCTTGCCTGCCTGACTGCCTAACTCATTATTTTGATTAACCAATAAAAAACCACAGCATCCGCCATTAGTGTTCGGATACAAATATATAAAATTCTTGAGTCAGGTTATAAATGCGCCCTGCTGGAATCGAACCAGCCTGAAAGCGAATTATGAGCTCGCTGCCTCCCCAATCGGCCAAAGGCGCTTATTTCTTAGCTATTATATATTAGCTGATCATTTAAGGATATAGGAATAGTTTGATATACCTTTACACTAATTTTATACTATAACATATCTTCCTGACTTCATTAAAAAATCTACAGAAAATTAAAATAGGTAACTTTGGACATTAATACATAGTACTAATTTATAGTATATCATAACAAAAAACAAGATCATACCTTAGACAGAAAAAACCATGAATTCTAGTATTTTGCTAACTCTAGGTCTGCTGGCTCTAATGTTTAGTGCTGGTTTGGGTAGTGCTTCTTGGGGATTTAAACTAGGCCGAGAAGCCTTAAAAGGAATTACTCAACCAGATACTCGTCCTACCAATAATTTAGTACCTGCTAAAGACAGTTCCAATCGTCGAGAAGAACTAGTCTTCTTAAAGGAGGAAAAAATTATTATCAATGTAAAAAATACTATTATAAATGGTGGAATAGCTGAGAAAAAAACTGCTAAAGAAGGTTCCCAGAAAAAAACAGCTAAGGCCAAGTCTTCTAAAGAAACTAAATCCAAGCAAAGTTTTCCAATTGTAAGTAGTGATGCTGGAGTAATATTGGAAGTTAATGATGTTCGCAAGTGGGGAAACTCTCTAGTCTTGGATGTTAATTTAAAAAACGAAGGAGACCGAGCTGTTAGATTTTTATACAGTTTTTTGAATATTACAGATGAACAAGGAAGAGTTCTCAGCGCCAGTACAGAGGATTTACCAGGAGAACTACCACCAAATGGTAGAAGATATTATGGTATTATTACAATCCCAATTACTTTATTAGATAATGCTAAAGAACTTTCCCTAGAACTTACAGATTATCCAGCTCAAAAGTTAAATTTGAAAATGTCTAAAATTAAAATAGATTAAGTTGATTTTGAATTTTGAGTTGGGAGTCTTTAAACTGAATTTTTTGATCAAAAATTGTAAATTTTAAACATGAAAATGTTCATAGGTCTGAGGCAAAATCAATGGCAGTAAGTTTGCTAGAGATGCCAGGCTTAGAAATGCTGATTTGGAGAGATATGACGTGGACAGATATACTGTCCCACATATTTTCGGTTTTTCTACTAATTGTCATAAATGCCTTCTTTGTTGTGGCAGAGTTTTCTATTGTTTCTGTACGAAGGTCACGCATTAATCAATTAGTAGATGAGGGTGATGTTCCAGCAAAAATTGTTCAGAAACTTCAAAGAAATATAGACCGACTACTTTCAACAACTCAGTTAGGTATTACTTTATCTAGTTTGGCTTTAGGTTGGATTGGTGAAGGAACTATGGCAGTAATTGTGAGGAATGCTATAGTCAGTGTACCACTACCTATTCATATTAGTCAAGCTATCGCCCACTCCCTAGCCATTCCTATTGTCACTTTTTTTATTTTGGCTTATCTACAAATTGTGTTGGGAGAATTATGTCCAAAGTCAGTAGCCCTACTTTATTCAGAACAGTTATCTAGATTATTAGGCCCTCTGAGTCTAGCTATCTCTCGCTTCTTTAATCCGTTTATTTGGATATTAAATCAATCTACTCATTGGTTATTACGACTGGTGGGAATTCAATATACTGCCAGTGCTTGGAAAGCACCAGTTACTCCAGAAGAATTACAATTAATTATCTCTACTTCTAGTGAATCAACAGGTTTAGAAGCAGAAGAACGACAATTACTTAGTAATGTATTTGAATTTGGAGAAGTATTAGCTGTAGAAATTATGGTTCCACGGACAAATATAAATACTATCTCTAGTACAGCTACTTTTCAAAATTTGTTAGATGAAATTCAGGTATCTAGTCATTCTCGTTATCCTGTAGTTGGTGAATCTATAGATGATATTCAGGGTATTATTGATTTTAAAGAATTGGCTAAACCTTTAGCCCAAGGGTTATTATCTCCACAGACTGCAATTTTATCTTGGATTCGTCCTGCAAGATTCGTTTCTGAACAAACCTATCTGAATGAGTTATTATCATTGATGCAAAGAATGCGTCAAATCCCAAATAGTCCTCAGCACTCAGAAATGGTAATAGTGGTAGATGAGTTTGGTGGAACTGCTGGATTAATTACACGGGAGGATTTGATTGCTGAAATTGTTAGTGGTGATAGTTATGAAGTAACGGACACTGAAGAATTTGCTTTACAAATGTTGGATGATCAGACTTTTATTGTCCAGGCACAGTTAAGTGTTGAAGAGGTTAATCAACTCTTAAATTTAGATTTACCAGTGACTGAGGATTATCAGACTTTGGGAGGATTTTTGATTTATCAATTACAAAAAATTCCCACTGGAGGAGAAAAGTTATGCTACGAAAATCTTGAGTTTACTGTTATCTCTGCTGAAGGTCCTCGTTTAGATCAAATCAAGATTCGTCAATTAGAAGAGTCAGGAATTGAGCAAACTGTTAACTTAGTTTTAGAAGATGAAACAGAGGAAACAGTGAATCGAATTTCACCAAATAAACTAATTGATTGAAAATTCAGCTTTTGTTTTGATTGACATCCTATCAGCTTATTTTTTCTGTTTTTAAAGTTAAAAGGCTTTGAATTTAATTGGCTGCTTGTCTTGCTGTTTCTAACCAATTATCATATTTTTGCTGATGATTTTTTACCCATTCTTGGGCATGACGCAAAATATCTTCTGGTTTGTCTTCACCTTCTTTAATGCGTAAACTTTCAGCATTCATATCTGCAACTGGAATTTCTACTAACTCAAACCATCTTTTAGCAACTGGGTTAGCTTCTAGAAATTTTTTATTAGCTACAATACGCTGTTTACTTCTCTGAAAGCCAAGATTTTTTCCATCTACTGATGTATCTTTTTCACTCAGATTTTTCAGAGATTCTGGTAAAGATGTGAAAGGAACTTCTAACCAGACTACATCTTCCCCTGGTTTTAAAATAGCAGATATCCAGTGAGGATTATAAGCAAAATAAAGAATAGATTCACCTTTCTCATAACGAGTGATAGCATCTGCAAGTAAAACTGTATATTGTCCTCTATTATGTTCTACAGTATCTTGTAGTCCATAAGCTTCAATTTGATGGTCTATAGTCAACTCACAAAACCAACCAGGATTACAACCAACTAAATTTGCTTTACCATCTTTATCTGAGTCAAAAAGTTTGGCTATTTCTGGATTTTTTAATTGTTCAATGTTAGTGATTTTATATTTATCGGCTGTTTTTTTATCAATTTGATATCCTTGAATTCCTGGGGGTGTTAAAGTTCCAACTCCCTCTAATTTTTCTGTACCACCAGCATTTTCAAAGAATTTCTTGTGTCCTGGTTGATAGTAAACAACACTATAGTCTAAGTCTCCATTAGCTACGGAAATATAAAGCGCTGGATAACCAATTTCTTTTGGTTTTTCTACTTTATAGCCCAGTTTTTCTAGACCGATATTGACAATGTTAGTTTGAAATGATTCTTCTATCCAGTTACTATGGGCAGTCCGAATAGTTACACTTTGAGAATTTGGAACTTGTTGACAGGAAGTAAAAATTATTAATAAACTTGTGAGGATACTTCCTAAGATAATTTTTAGGAATTTTTGTTCCATTTTTGTTCAATTGGTAAATTTTTAAGATAAAAAATAATCTTAGATTTAATATTTGATTTTTGAGTAATTTTTAGTTTAGTGAAGTAGTAATCAAAATTTGTTAAATTTACTATCAGCTTATTTTTTCTATTTTTTAAAGCTAAAAAGTTAAAAGGCTTTGAGTTTAATTAGCTGCTTGTCTTGATGTTTCTAACCAACTATCATATTTTTGCTGATGATTTTTTACCCACTCTTGAGCATGACGTAAAATATCTTCTGGTTTGTCTTCACCTTCTTTAATGCGTAAACTTTCAGCATTCATATCTGCAACTGGAATTTCTACTAACTCAAACCATCTTTTAGCAACTGGGTTAGCTTCTAGAAATTTTTTATTAGCTACAATACGCTGTTGAGTTCTAGAAAAGCCAATATTTTTTCCGTCTAGTAATGTGTCTTTTTCTGTTATATTTCTCATATCTGGTAAGGAGGTAAAAGGCACTTCTAACCAAACTACATCTTTACCTGGTTTTAAAATAGCAGATATCCAGTGAGGATTATAGGCAAAATAAAGAATGGGTTGCCCTTGTTTATAGCGAGTAATGGCATCTAGTAATAGAATATTATATTGGCCTCGACTATGTTCTACTGTATTTTCTAGTCCATAAGCTTCGATTTGATGGTCTATATTTAACTCACAAGCCCAACCAGGATTACAACCAACTAAATTTGCCTTACCATCTTTATCCCAGTCAAAAAGCTTGGCTATTTCTGGATTTTTTAATTGTTGAATGTTAGTAATTTTATATTTATCTGCTGTTTTTTTGTCTATTTGATATCCAGCTATTCCTTGAGGTGTCAAAATTCCTACTTTCTCTAATTTTTCTTCTCCACCAGCTTTTTCAAAGAATTTTTCATGTGATGGTTGGTAGTAAATGGTGCTATATTCTAAGTCTCCATTAGCTATGGAAATATAAATAGCAGAGTATTCAATTTGTTTTGGTTTTTCCACTTTGTAGCCTAGTTTTTCTAGACCTATATTGACAATATTAGTTTGAAATGACTCTTCTATCCAGGTACTATGAGCAGTCCGAATAGTTGTAGTTTGAGAATTAGGAACTTGTTGACAGGAAGTGAAAATTATTAATAAACTTGTGAGGATACTTCCTAAGATAATTTTTAGGGATTTTTGTTTCATTTTGGTTTAATTAGCAAATTTTACTATTTATTAAATATTTAATTTTCTGATGATTTTGTAGATCTATGAATAGTGGTAAGTTTACAGTTTAGGGAAAATAACTTACACTTAAACTTTAACTACTCACTCTATAATTTATCTTAGGGTAAGCATTCAGCTTTTGAACGTATTCAAGCCACTACTAAGGTTAATTAATGACTAAGAAATAAAGTGTCAAGTTACTCCTTTCAAGGGGAGAAAAACCGGTTGTTTTGCTGACACATAACTCCGTTAACAGCTCTCGCCGACTTGTTTGCGGAGCATTCCGTCCGGAAAAAGGAGAGCTTCCCTTCATTAATTGATAATGGATAATGGATAATTGATAATTACCTCTGGTTAAAACCG
>NZ_JBNHER010000304.1:0-1754 GCF_050015975.1 Dapis purpurea BLCC-M126
AGGCTTTAAACCACAATTATTTAATTAACAATTAATAATTAATAATTCGGTAAGAAAGAAGGAAGAAGCTTTAATATATAATCCGGTTGAACAGTCGTCCCTATCGACGATAGGAAGGAATCTCCGCGTATCCCTGAGATTGCTTCCTTCCACTCCGTTCCTGTCGCAATCACGCAGGCTATAGTAATTATACAGATTCTATATAAGAGTATAAGAGAAGGAAAAACCTTATATGGCGGTAGATATTTACCCAACTTTTACACAAACGATACCAACGGACATGATATGAATGCTGCATCAACGCAATCTCTAATATTTTCAAATTCGTTTTTTCTTTGTTTCATCTATGTCTTCAATACTGCCCACCAATTTTCTATGTTGTTTAAATCGGGTGAATAGGTTGGCAAGTACCATATTTCACCTCCGGCACTTTTCACTATCTCTCTAATATTTTCACCTTTATGAAAACTAGCATTATCTATTATTATTACATCTCCTTTTTCTAACTGTGGTATTAAGTATTTTTCTAACCATTTTTCAAATAAGTATCGATTACATCCACCTTCAAAAATTAATGGAGACAAGATTTTTTTCTCTCGTAAAGTGCTAATCCAACTGACTCTCTCTGCTCTTTTTCCTAATTTTAATCCATAGCATCTTTCCCCTTTTGGGCTATAACCATAACCATAATCATCTCGATTATCACGCACCTGCTTCATCTACATAAAGCAGTTTGTTTTTATCTACTGTTAAGAGTTTTTCCATAAATTTTTGTCTTTCCTCTTCATTTCTTTCTTCATAACCGTAAGTTTGTCTTGAGTGCCTCTTTCATTCCGAGGTCTCCTCGGAATTAGGCACTCGCTTTTTTTCTAGTTATACCCAATTTTTGAAAAGCTTTTGATACATTTTGTTGTGTCAAATTATCTTCCCATAACTCTGCTATTTGAATTTGAGTTTTGTGATTATGCCTCAAAACAAATTGTTCAAATTTATCCCAATCCTTAATTTTCGGCTGTTTGCCCCCTGATTCGTTATTAATTGCCGCAAAATCTCCAGTTTCCTTTTTCCTTTTTAACCATAAATCAAGCGTATTTCTGCTAATGTGGAAAATCCGACAAATAATACTTTTTTTCTCTCCTCTTTCTACAGAAGCGATTGCCTTCTGCCGTAATTCATAACTATATGGTGCAGGCATGAAACAATGTGAAAATAAATTAGCTAATACCATTTTAACTTGTCAAATACCTGAATGCGTAGTGCTATAAAGCTAGACGAGCTGCTACAAGGGTTTTTGTTTTTAGGAGTGTGTTCCATCTTTCTAAAAACCGCTATAAAACTAATGTATACGCTAGCTGTGGCGGTGGGTTGCAACACGCTCTACTTGAATGAGACGCCTAAAAATGTCAGTTGCTCGAAATAATATTACTTTCATAATTAGGGTTTGTTGGCTAACTATCAAATCATTTACAGATAAAAGCTAAAGCCTTTTTGGGTCGAAAAAAGTGCCAGCTTTTCAGTCTCTAGAGCTGCAAAAAATTAGCATTTTGGGCAGACAAGGGCAGAAAAATAAAGTGATAATTCTTCCGACTACCTGCTCTATAATTCCCATTTCTCCTGTAGGGGCGAATGGCCATTCACCCCTACGACTCCTGACTCCTACCCTTAGCAAAAGACTTTTTCAGCAAACCCTAATTAATTTAATAAACTCACTTTTGCTTGATAATCTTCAGCAGATAATATTTGCCAATTAGCAT
>NZ_JBNHER010000305.1:0-37778 GCF_050015975.1 Dapis purpurea BLCC-M126
TTTAACCAGAGGTAATTATCAATTATCCATTATCAATTATCAATTAATGAACTATTTCCAGTAATATGTTTTCCCTCAAGCATAGAAAATTTTTTTTCAGATATTAAATGTATATACTATGTATTAATTAAGCAGGTACACAAAATTAATTACACATTTTTTCAGACTAAATCCCTTATACTGTATACCTCACATCAAATTAGGGTAGGTAAACAATTTTGTTTAGGTGCTTACTAATAAAACATTTTGAGTCATATATGGGTTGGGTAACTAAACTCCTGAAAACTTATGAAGTTTTGCTGAATGAATGTATGATTTTGCTAAGTTATAAATGAGGTTTATAGATTTCAGCTATTTATTTATACTCACCCATTAGCAACCCCATTTATTAATCCTAACTACAGCCTGTAGTAAGTAGGTAGGTTTAATTATCCGTACAATAGCAATGAAAATTTAACATGGTGAGAGCCTATTGGGAACTTGCTTATAGGTTCTTTTTAAGATTTTTTTTTAACCTTTATTTATGGCTACCTACTTAATATTATTTTAAATTAATATTTAATAGATGTGTTAAAAGATTAACTTTGGATTGATACCTGATAAATGCAAGTTCATTTTTTCAGAAGTTTCCTTTCAGGATAACAGCTTTCTTTAAAGATTACTATTTATAAAGTACGACCAAAGCAAAACTTTCAAACTAAAATATTTTTTATTAAGAAAAAAATGAAACAAATTGCTTTAATAACAACAGTGTTAATAACTTCAAGCTTAACAATTTATCCTATAGAGGTTTTATCCCAAAATGCTCCTAGTTATGTACCTGGATATTGGCAACCACAAGCCCAAGCAGCAGATCCAAAAAAGCCAATTATACTCAAGATTTTAAATCAGACTGGAAAAACTCTTAACTATAGCTTAGTTCCAGAGACAGAAAGACTTTTACCAGCAGGAAAAAGTACAAATATTAAAGTTGATTTACCAAACTTACCAGGTGGTTATGGGACAGTAAATATATACAATGAAAATCTACTTACTTATGAATATAGTGCAGAGGATAATGTAGTTACTGTTAGAGTTAAACCAGGTTCAGAAGCAACCGACCATAAATCAGTTTATATTTCTCCTACTGGTAGAGTTTACTCTTTTTAATTACTAATTAGACGTCAGGTAGTCACAAAGAAAATTATCACACTAGTGCAGGATGACGGAAATAAGTGACCAGTGACAAAATACTCAAAGCCTTACCAATCAAAACTTCTGAATTCTGAATTCTGAATTCTGACTTCCGCGTAGCGGTACTAGCTATCCACTAAGTCAAACAGAAAGTATTCTTAGGTAAAACTGCTATGGCGTTTCTCAGGCTAATGAGCTACAACTATTTTTATTTCTTTTCTATTACCTATTCCCTGTTCCGTGTTAACTGTTCCCTAAAAAAAAGTAATTTTGTACCTCAATAGCATGGGAATTGCTATCTCGCAAGCTAAATCATTCCCTGTTATCTGAGGACAGTCCTATAATTTTTTTGATAGGGTATCTGTCAATTTATCTGCTATTCCTGAAATCCAATTTTCATCTTGTTTAGTGTAACTCCGAGGTGCATTTGCAGCCAAAATCATTACACCATTCTTGCCAATAGGTTGACAAATTACACCTTGAGTATTTTCTGGTAAATAATTAAACTCAATACGACCTGGATAAACTTTTAAATCTACTAAATAAATAGGTTTTTGTTTCTCCAAAACTCGCTTTAAAATAGCTCCTGGTTGTACTTGCGATTCAGATGGTAAAATTCCTCTTCTTAATAAAATTTTCCCTTGATACCAAATAATAACAGTTTTAGTAACTGTATTAGTTAATAATAAACTAGAAGCCCAAGCAAGTTCGGTTTTAGCTATTTCTGATAATTCTGGCAATAATTCAAATCCTGATTCACCAATTAATTTGACAGTATTAGGAGAGCGTGGTTGTATTTGCTGCCAAAGTAAACCATTCAAAATTAAAAAAGCACTTAAAATTACTCCTACTACATCGGAACGAGCTTGAGGAGCTAAAAGATTAGGGGTGAAAAATCGATTAATCATTAGTAGAATTCCACCTAATCCTCCTACTATTATAGGAAGTATGCGTAAGACTTGATTTTTGTCTGATTGAGTCATATTTTCAGGAAGAAGTAAGAAGGTGGAAGGAAGCAAAATAAAGGTCAGGACTTACAGTCTTTTTTTTGTTATAAAAATTATATTTAGTGTGGGTAAACACCTTTTATGTCGGCGACAGCCGTTTTACTACAGGTCTTATGCCGACATTATGATAAATTTTAGATACTGAAGAGCCGAATCTCTAATTACTAATAATTAGCTAACTTTTGAATGCAATGAATTTAACTATATTTTAACCAACTTCACCAGGTTCAGTAATACGTTGGAATAAATAACCAGTACCTCGTGCAGTTAAAATCAATTCTGGATTACTTGGATCTTCTTCCAATTTAGCCCTGAGCCGAGAAATATGAACATCAACTACTCGCGTATCTACATGACGCTCTGGAGTATAACCCCAAACTTCCTGCAAAATTTCAGAACGAGAAAAAGGCTCTCCAGAACGACTTACCAATAACTCCAATAAACTAAACTCCATACCAGTCAGTCTAATCCTTTCATCACCTTTATAAACCTGACGCTTATTAGTATCTATTCTAATACTACTGACTTGGATAACACCAGAACTGGGAATACCATTAGCCCCATTTTTATCTACCCGACGTAATACAGAACGAATTCTTGCTTCTAATTCTTTTGGAGAAAAAGGCTTCACTACATAATCATCAGCACCTAACTCTAAACCCGTGATTCTATCTGCAACATCTCCCAAAGCAGTTAGCATAATGATGGGAATATCTGACTCTTTGCGCAACTCTTGACAAACACCATAACCATCTAATTTAGGCATCATCACATCTAATACTACCAAATCTGGCTCTGTCTTGTGAAAAGTTGCCAAAGCTTCTTCCCCATCAGCAGCAGTAACAACATCATAGCCAATCATTGACAGTCGAGTTTCTAAAATTCGACGGATACTTGCTTCATCATCAACAACCAATATTTTTTCTTTATGACTTTCCAATTTTCCTAAATCTCCTTAACTAAGCTTTATGATTATATTAATTTTTTTAACTCTATCATCAAAATAACAACAGAAATTACCATTTTTTACTACTCCTAAGCTTAGAATGAGTTAAACTTTGGGCTTTTTTATATTTGCTGGTAAATATTAAATTATTTTAAGAAATGCCAAAACAGAAAACAAAGTATGTATGTACAGAATGTGGGTATGAGTCTTCCCAATTTCTAGGTAGATGTCCTGGGTGTAATACTTGGAATTCTCTAAAAGAGGAGATAGAACAATCAACTACAAATGCTCTACAAAGATTAGGGTTGACTGATATTGGCATTGGTTCTCAAACATCTGAAGGAGATGATTCTTCTGGTCAACCAAGGGCATCTTTTCTATTATCCCAGATTTCTGACCAAACTTTGTCCAGAATGCCTTCTGGGTTTGAAGAGTTAGACAGGGTACTTGGTGGTGGAATTGTTCCTGGTTCTTTGGTGTTGATTGGTGGAGAACCTGGTATTGGTAAGTCTACTCTTTTGTTACAGGTGGCTAATCAGTTGTCTAGTAGATGTCGGGTTTTGTATGTGTCGGCGGAAGAGTCTGGACAACAAGTGAAATTACGTTCTCAACGTTTAATTGTCAACTTCAATGAAGTAGAAGATAAGGATAATGTTTCAAATGTTGAGAAGGATGAGGATTTATCCTCTGATGAAAATCAAGAAAACAATGGTAATTCTGAATCTATAAAAGACTCTACTATAGATTCTCAGGAAAATTTATTTTTATTACCAGAAACAGATTTAGAAGTAATTTTGAGAGAGTTAGAATCTCTCAAACCTTATTTAGCAGTAATTGACAGTATTCAAACTATTTATTTTGCTTCTTTGACTTCTGCTCCAGGTTCAGTTGCTCAAGTTCGCGAATGTACTTCTGCCTTAATGCAGGTGGCAAAACGGGAAAATATTACCTTATTAATAGTCGGTCATGTAACTAAAGATGGTGCTTTAGCAGGTCCTCGTGTTTTAGAACATTTGGTAGATACAGTTTTATATTTTGAAGGCGATCGCTTTGCTTCCCACCGTTTGTTGCGCTCTATGAAAAATCGTTTTGGTGCTACTCACGAAATTGGAGTATTTGAAATGGTGGCTAATGGTTTAAAGGAAATATTAAACCCATCAGAATTATTTCTCGGAAGTAGGGATGAGTATTCTTCAGGAACTTCTACAGTTGTGTCGATGGAAGGTACTCGCCCCATAGTTGTAGAAATTCAAGCTTTAGTAAGTCCAGCAAGTCATGGTTCGCCTCGACGTTCTACTACTGGAATTGATAGTAGTAGGTTACAACAGATTTTGGCAGTGTTGGAAAAACGGGTAGGCATTCCTTTATCAAAGTTGGATACTTATGTGGCGACCGTAGGAGGTTTGAGTGTGGAAGAACCCGCAGCAGACTTGGGAATAGCTATTGCTGTGGTGGCTAGTTTTCGCGATCGGGTAGTTGACCCCCGAACTATTTTGCTAGGAGAAGTAGGATTGGGTGGGCAAGTCCGACCTGTGTCTCAGTTAGAGTTGAGATTAAGGGAAGCTGCCAAGTTAGGTTTTAAAAAGGCAATTATTCCCAAAGGTCAGCAACCACCAGATTTAGGAATGCGTATTTTGCCCATTGCTAAGGTGATAGATGCAATTATTGCTTCTATTCCAGCCCAACCTCCAACTATGGGGAGTTGAACTAGGATGTGGGGAGTGTGGGAGGAGATCAAATCTTGTCTGCTCCAAATTCTAACTTTATTGAGCTCTTTGGGCGGAAAAGCTAGCCTTTTTCAAGGACTATTAAAGCCTCAACCCTTTACCTGTGAATGATTTTATATTTAATCAGCCAGCTTTATTTATAGTATTGTCGTGTCAAGCTTGAAAATGTGGATTAAAAAACCTAACCCCCCAACCCCCTTCCCTACAAGGGAAGGGGGGGAATTTCTCCCCTCTCAAAAGCAGGAGAGGGGCTGGGGGAGAGGTCTTCAAGGTTACTCGCTCCTAACCCACCATTTTAGTCTTGACACGCCAGTATAGTGAGGTTAGGCAATACAGCGGCCACACTTGCGCCAGCACTTCTTTTAGAATGAAACACTGCCTTCCCACACTTCCCACACCCTTCTTTTTTCCGCAAACCCTAGACTAGGGATTTTTTTTTATGTGAAGCACCCCAAATGTATAAATTTGTAATTTTTGTATTGTTTAGTATTATTCTGCTATACGCAATAGTAAAATATATAATTAAATCTTATGGTTATTGGTACTACTGAAGCGGCCTCTTTATTAAGTATTTCTGCTCAACGAGTCCGAGTTTTACTCAAAGAAGGTCGCATTCAAGGCGCTCGGAAAATTAATGGTCAGACTTGGGGGATTCCTCTTTACAAAGGAAAACCAAGGGTCTCTAGTAGAAAACGTGGCCCCAAACCCAATTGGCTTCCTCAGCGCCACTGCGGTAAAAATACAATTCATTTCAATCGACTTAATATAGAGAAAAATAGAAAGCTCAAAAAGGTCGATCTTCAAGCAAAATTTGAATATGTACTTACTGCTCAACGTGGCTCTGAGATTTTAGGTAAAGGTCACGAAATGGAGATTAACGGTCCTTGTCGGATTGTTTATCGACCAGACAAGCCTCATAGTTGTGGAGCGACTGTGTGGATTGAGACTTTAGCAACAGTAACCGTGTTTAATTTTGATGGTACAGTAGAGCGAGTTGATAGTAGATGGGTTTGGGAAGAAGAGGAAATGTGGAAAATCAATAAGAAGAGCATTGAGGAATTAATTAGGATTAGCTAATTCCTCTCCTAAAAATATAAAAGCATTGACAGAGAAATAAGGTGCATTTTTAAGTTTTGAAAAAGTACCTGGTTTTGAGCTGTTCATTCTCAAAAAATTAGCATTTCTGGCGCTTAGTTGGGCAAAAAAATTACTCCGCTACTCCTTAAAACAGACTTTTTCAGCAAAGCCGAATTATAGTTGTTTAACTTAAGATTGAGACAAGTGTTTCTTCCTATTAAAGGATTTAAGCTGTCGCGATCGCCATTTTCCAAAATAGGTTCTAATTGTTTTGACTCATAATTATGATTTTCCTATCAATTTTTTATTTTGTAGATTTAAAGCTATTGCTAATATCATAAAAATACTCAATCACCAAGCTAATTTTCATCTTTTTCTCCTCTTTCAAATGTTACTAAGTAAGATTTTGCCAACAGTATCAGTTTTTTCACTATCTGGTTAGCTCTTTTCTGATAAATTGAAGAATTAAATAATAAGACTTTTTCTGTGATGGAAAAAGAAAGGTTAAACAACGCTGAGAGGTCTGATAATGAATCGCTATCCTAATTTCTGGCTTACATTACTACTTGCTATTATACTTATACCACCATTTGTTTTGAGAACCCTATTATAACGTCTTGAAGCTTACCCTTCAATCCTTCTACCTTCAGGAGCGACAAGGATTTATTTAAGAGATAAAAATGTCACTTTTAATAGAATTAGCCTTTGGGGTAAGCATGAAAAAAACAATACTTGGAAGAGAATTAATCTAGAAACTTTTTGGTCACCTTTTCTCAGACAATATCTTTTCCCAATAGTAAAGAATTCACTAGGCTTAGAATCAGACAATAAGAAAATTACCAGAACCACTGATAAGTTCTTGATTAATAAAGTAGCTCAAACAATGAATAATATTTGGAGCGATAAGATAACTCCCGATGAAGTAAATGATGCTAAACGCTGGTGGCGCAAGAAATTAGAGCAGTCTGGATATGCTCCTGCTGAATTAAGGATCAACTCCGAAAAAGTGACATATAATATTGAAACTAGCAAAATCATTAGGATTACAGCACTTTTTAGGATGGTGAGGTACACTTCAAGACTAATCTCTCTTTCCTATTCACTGAAGTAATAAAACTTTGTACCTCACTAACTCCGAAACTGCTGTAAGAGGAGTGATGAAAAAATTTTTAGATTGGATTGAAGTTAAGCTTGAACTCTTGTGGCGAAAAGCTGAATATGCTTCAGAAAATGACAATCAGAGTCTATCTTTGCTGCGAATATTATATGGTTTATAGTAATATTTGTAGCCCCTAGTTTTTCTTGGATTGGGAAAGTTCCTCAAAGTTTATTTCTTCCTCCTATTTTTAGTCTTGGAAATTTTTTTGATGATTTCCCCAGTTACTTTTGGTTACTGATGATTGATATTTTGCTAATCATTTGTACAATTGCTCTCTTGCTTGGTGTAAAGGCAAGATACGCAGGTATTTATTATGTTTTTTAACTTTTATAGGAAATTCATTTAAATTCTCTTTTAAGCTCTTTTCTCAAGAATTATCAAATACAGTGGAATAAAACACAAACTATTCTTTTTATATCTACGATAATTAGTGTAATTACTATTCATCACCTATTCCATTTTTTTTTAATAATTCATTTGAAGCTTTGGCAATTTATGCACTTCCTCTGGTTGGAAATAGGCTAGAATTTGGACTCTATCTAGGCTTATTCATTTGGATACTCACTTCTTGTGTAATTGGATTAGCAACTATAGGAATCAGGAATGATTGATAAAAGTGAAGTGTAGTTTTTTATAGGATAAGAAATATCGTAAGTTTTCCTTGTAAAGATTACATATATCAATATCTTTAATTTTGTTAATTTTGTGTACCTCTTATTTATCGCAGTTTTCATTAATATAGAGTACAGAGATTTGGGTTTCAAGGAATAAGGAAGAAGGCTTTAGTTATCTAGGAGAGAAGGAAGAAATTTTGTAGTCTACCTTTGTGAAAACCGCTATATATTAGCTTTTTGAACCTTATTAGCAAAAAAAATGATAAGGGAAATAAGTTTGGCAACAGGAATAAAAGGTAATAAAATTGAAGTATTGGTATCACATTTATCCTAAACTATACTTTTTATTCAACTAAAAAAATTAAGTAGATTGATAGTAGGGTATTTATACCCCACTAAACTAGCCAACTCATCAACTAAACAACTTTCCCAGAACTCACTTCCGTCTCCAAATTAAACAAAAGTTGTAAAGTCTCCATCGCATGACGCCTTGCCTCAATATCTTGTTGTGCCCTTAACTGCACCATTGGGTCGTGCAAAATTTTATTCACAATACCCCTAGTTAAAGCCTCAATTACTTCTTGATGTTTTTCCGCAAATTCTGAACCTAAACGAGATAAAGCTTTTTCCAATTCCTGTTCCCGAATAGTCTCGATTTTTTGTCGTAAAGAATTAATAGTTGGAACCGTTTCTAAACTTTTCCACCACACATCAAAAGCTTCCACTTCTTCCTCTAATAAAACCTCAGCTTCCATAGCCATTTGCCGACGACTTTCTTGATTTTGAGCCACAACCGCCTTTAAATCATCCACATTAAAACAACGAACATTCGGCAATTCACTCACATCAGTAGCAATATTACGAGGTACAGAAATATCTACCAACATTACAGGTTTTACAGGGTCTAAAATTACTTCTAATTTAGCCTTATCTAAAATCGGTTCAGTTGCACCAGTGCTAGTAAAAACTAAATCAGAATCAGCAATAACCTGACCCATTTCTGACATAGAATAAACACTTATATCAGCATCTTTAAAACTATTTGCTAAATCCTGAGCGCGTCCCACAGAACGATTAATAATAGATATCTTATTTGCCCCTTTCGCTAATAAATGTTGGACCAGTAATTTTGACATTTTACCAGCACCAACAATAGCCACTCGATAATTAGATAAATCCTCCAATTTCATCTGAGCTAATTCTACTGCAGCAGAACTAATAGAAACAGCACCAGTACCAATACTTGTTTCTGTCCGAACCCTTTTTCCAGCAGTTACAGCTTGCTTAAATAAACGGTTAAGAATCCGTCCAATACCTTTATATTGTTGTCCGAGTTTATGAGTTTGTTTAACCTGAGCTAAAATTTGCCCTTCACCTAAAACTAAACTATCTAATCCAGCCGAAACTCGCATTAAGTGCATAATAGAATCTTCATGGAGTAACATAAATAAGTGAGGGCGAAGCTGATTTAAAGGTATTTTACTAGAGTCAGAAAGAAATTGAGTGACTTCCCGAATACCGGGCTGCATTTCATTAGTAACTACATAAATTTCTAAACGATTACAGGTACTAAGAATTCCTACTTCTTGGGTATAAGTTCCATTACATAATTGAGTAATTGCATTTTGTATTTCTGTTTCTGGAATACTTAATTTTTCTCTAACTTCGACTGGGGCTGTTTTATGACTAAGTCCTATTACTGCAATATTCATATAATTTTTATTTTGTTAATTTTTTGTTCTTTTTGATTCAAATGCCGTCCTTAAGAGCGGAGTTTTCAACCATGAATTAGGAGAAATTTATATCGTTTTAGCGTCGATTATAACTTACTCAAAAAAAATGAGGCAGGTTTTACCAGATATTAGGGTATTAGTCATCCATCAACAGTTAATATTTTTAACAGGCTTGTTTAAGACTTACACTATATTGTCTCAATTAGTGGTGTGCTTTGGTGGAGAGAAAAATCTACCACCATAAACTTTGATAAATTTTAACTATTAACTATTTGATGGATGGTTAAACAAGCAGTCAGCACTCAGCAATAAGTAATATCATTTTTTTTTACTTACGAGAAGGGGATTTTTCCCTCTTAAACCATCCGGTGCAATAGTTGCTGAATTTTTTAGCTTGGGTTAAAAACCTGATAGCTGTTTGAGGAGCATTCCGTGGCGGAAATGCTAAAAGCTGATAGCTGGTTCAAATTTTTGCATCTCAATATTTAAGTTAAAACCTACCCCAAAACACTAATAATTCCTCAACCATCCAAATTGATATGAGGAATTAGTTATGAGGAATTAATTATGACCTTATGACTGTTATTTTGTAGGTCATTTTTTAGTTTGGATATGCTCTAAATTCATCCAATACTATTTTTATCTCAGTTCCAGTTTTTTTGATTCTCCAAACATATGCACAGTATCTACGAACCGAGCAGTTTTTGACTGAGAAGAAATAACTAGACTTTGAGTCCGAGCACCATGAGGGAAGAAGCGTACTCCTTCCATTAAAGTACCAGGAGTAATACCACAAGCTGCAAATAATACTGTTTCTCCAGAAGCTAAATCTTCAGCATTGTAAATCTTGTCTGGATCTTCAATACCCATTTCTTTGAGTCGAGCCATGTTATCTTCTTTGCTTTCTCCAATTAAACCAGTTTTAACAATAGCTGGGTCATAAATCAGTTGTCCTTGGAAATGGCCTCCTAAAGCACGCATGGCTGCTGCAGAAATTACTCCCTCTGGTGCAGCACCAATACCCATCAAAGCATGGATATTTGTACCTGCAAATGCACAAGAGATAGCTGCAGAAACATCACCATCACTAATGAGGCGAACCCTGGCACCAGCTTGACGAATTTCATTTATTAGGTCTTTATGACGGGGGCGATCCATCACTACAACCACCAATTCATCAACAGAACGTTCCATGCAGTCTGAAATAATCTTGAGATTGTCGGTAGCTGACTTATTAATATCTACATGATTTTTGGCTACTGCTGGTGCTGCTAATTTTTTCATATAGACATCTGGTGCTGCTAATAGACCACCTTTCTCAGAAATAGCTAATACTGCCATAGAACCATTTTGACCATAGGCAACTAGGTTTGTACCTTCGCAAGGGTCAACTGCTATGTCAATCTCAAGTAGCTGATCTACGTCACAGACATCTTTAGCATTAGGCTGAGTACAAATTCCTACTTCTTCCCCAATGTAGAGCATAGGAGCTTCATCTCGCTCCCCTTCTCCAATAACGATACGACCTCTCATGTGAATTTCGTTCATGCGTTTCCGCATAGCTTCTACAGCTACTTCGTCTGCAGTATTTTTCTCACCTTTTCCCATCCAACGAGCAGAGGCGATAGCTGCTTGTTCTACTACTTCGATGATTTCTAAACCAATTACGTTATCCATGAATTTTTATTCTCCCAACTGCTGAGGAAAACTTTTTTGTTTAGTTCTCCCAGTGTTAAAGTCTATCAGAGGCGGGGATCAAGTTAGGACTTTGTGAGGGGTGAGTTGATGTAAAGTTTTATTGAGGGAGTCATAAGTCATAAGTCATAAGTCAGAGGTCAGGATTGTGAAGATGATGGTTGACGGCCTCAAGAATAATTTAGGAAAATTTATTAGTTTGGGTAGAGTTTTGGTTACCTAGTTAATTTTGATCAAATGAGCAGCAATAATAGAAAATCTTTATTAGAAAATTTTAGTAAATATGGAATGGAAGAAACGTGAGTAGCAATGTGATTGTCATTACTGATTCTGAGTTTGAAGCTGAAGTCCTTAAGTCAGAAAAGCCTGTATTAGCTTATTTTTGGGCTACTTGGTGTGGTCCATGTAAATTAGTAGCTCCTTCAGTGGAAAAGGTGGCCACTGAGTATAGCGATCGCCTAAAAGTGGTAAAGATGGAGGTCGATCCTAACCCTGAAACTGTCAAGTTATATAAGGTAGAAGGACTTCCTGCACTTAGACTGTTTAGGAATGAAGAATTATTAATCTCCCATGAAGGGAGTATTACCCAGAAAAAGTTAGTTGAGATGTTAGAAGCTCATTTAGATAATTAATTTAGATAATTAATAATTAATAATTGATACTCCCTTCCCGCTAGAAGATTACCTAGCTAAATTTGGCTATAAACTATATCCTGCAATAATCTAATGATTATCATCTTTCACCGGGAAGGGAGTAATTATTGAGAATTGAGAATTGAGAATTGAGAATTAATTAATTAGGGATTGCTGATTAATTATGAAAGTATTGACAGATGAAGACTTGAGCATTTTTGAGCCCTTAAAAAGTAACAGCTTTTTGGTGGATAGAGCTGCAAAAAGTTATTATTTTGAGATGATTATGGCAGAAAAATTGAGGAATAATTTTTCGAGTACCTCTCCTATAATTCCCATTTCTCCTGTCTCCTGTCTCCTGTCTCCTGACTATTACCCTTACCCATAAAACTTTTGAGCGCAAACCCTAATTAACTAACCAGTACTTGATTCTAGATTCTTGAAAAATGCAGTTATCAAAACGTTTAGAACCTCTGAGCTTTAATGTCTTTGCTGATATGGATCGGGCTAAAGCAGGGGCAATCGAATTGAGAATTGAGAATTGAGAATTAATTAATTAGGGCTTGCTGATTAATTATGAAAGTATTGACAGATGAAGACTTGAGCATTTTTGAGCCCTTAAAAAGTAACAGCTTTTTGGTGGATAGAGCTGCAAAAAGTTATTATTTTGAGATGATTATGGCAGAAAAATTGAGGAATAATTTTTCGAGTACCTCCCCTATAATTCCCATTTCTCCTGTCTCCTGTCTCCTGTCTCCTGACTCCTACCCTTACCCATAAAACTTTTGAGCGCAAACCCTAATTAACTAACCAGTTCTTATATTCTAGATTCTTGAAAAATGCAGTTATCAAAACGTTTAGAACCCCTTAGCTTTAATGTCTTTGCTGATATGGATCGGGCTAAAGCAACGGCAAAGGCAGCAGGGCAAGATTTAATAGATTTGTCTCTGGGTTCTTCTGACTTACCAGCGCCTTCCCATGCTTTGTCAGCGATCGCTCAATCTCTACAAGATTCTTCTACTCATGGTTATTCGTTATTTTCTAACACTGAAGCTTTTCGCCAGGCAGCAGCTCAGTGGTATAATAATAAGTTTGGCATTTCTGTAGATCCGGAAACTGAAGTTTTACCTTTAATTGGTTCCCAGGAGGGTACGGCTCATTTACCTTTGGCTGTTCTGAATCCTGGGGATTTTGCTTTGTTGCAAGACCCTAGTTATCCTTCTCATAGTGGTGGGGTTTATTTGGCGGGGGGTCAGGTTTACCCCATGCCTTTATTGGCAGAGAATAAGTTTTTGCCTGTTTTGGCAGATATTCCTCAATCTGTTTTGGCTCAGGCAAAGATGATGGTTTTGAGTTATCCTCATAATCCAACGACGGCGATCGCTCCTTTATCTTTTTTGGAAGAGGCTGTGGCTTTTTGCCAAAAACATAATTTGGTTTTAGTTCACGATGCTCCATATTTAGATTTTGTTTTCGACACATTTTCTGAAGCTCTCGGTAAACAGGCTCTGGCTCCTTCGATTTTTCAAGCTGACCGAGAAAAAAGTGTGTCTATAGAATTTTTTACTATGTCTAAGTCCTATAGTATGGGAGGTTTCCGAGTTGGTTATGCTATTGGTAATGCTCAGTTGATTCAGGCTTTGCGACAAGTTAAAGCTTGTATTGACTTTAATCAGTATCGGGGCATTCTCAATGGAGCGATCGCTGCTTTAACTGGTCCACAAGAGGTAGTGAGAGAAACTGTGGAGATTTTTCGCCAACGTCGGGACATTTTTGTTGGGGCATTGGAGAAAATTGGTTGGCCTGTGCCAATGCCATCGGCCACCATGTATGTTTGGGCAAAGTTGCCAGAATTATGGGCAAATGATTCTGTGGGGTTCTGTGTGGGCCTAGTGGAAAGTACGGGTGTAGCGGTTGCCCCTGGAGCTGGTTTTGGTAAAGCGGGAGAGGGATATGTGAGGTTTGCTTTAGTTCATAAGCCGGAAGTTTTGTCAAGGGCTGTGGAGAAAATTTCGGTGTTTTTAGGAGGCTCGTAGTAGGGCTTTAGCCCGAAAATAGATAGTTCGTAGTAGGGCTTCAGCCCGAAAATACATCTTTAATATCAAAGTCAGGATGATTAATTATTGAAGGACGCAATCTCGCGCAACCCCTGAAATTATTTCTTATCGTCGCAATAAAAACTGTTCAGGCAGATTCTATATAAGGGGCTAAAGCCCTACTACAAACAAATTTTCAGCTTGAATCTGAAGATAATTATTTTAGGGGCTAAAGCCCTACTACAAACAAATAATGTTTTGCCTGAGAATGTGAGCTAATTAAGTTTAAAGGTAGTTATAGTGGGTGTTTCCAGAGAATGTTTTAGGGAAATACCCACTTTTAATTTGCAGCTAGTTGAAATGGAAAAATGTGGTTATTAGTAATAAGTATTAATTGATTACACGGAGAATTAATTTATTTGATTTATTGATACTTACGTGTAATTACATAAGTAATTTCAACTATGTCTTATAGGGAGTAAAACTTCACTAAAACTTTATATAAAACTATAGACATTTGATTTTAAACCTGCTTATAATAGGTTTAAGCGAAAAGAAAAAAGCTTAAATCGACTGGCAAACAATATAAATCCTAACTACAGGTGCATTGTTACACAAAAGACCAAATAAGAATCATAAGTATCGGTGATTTGAAACACACATAATATCTTGTTACTTATGTTTTGATGAATTTAATAGATAAATTTCCATTTAACCAGTTGTTTATAAGTTTTTTAGCCTAGCTAACTTTTACAAAACACAAACCAAATTAAGGAGACTAAAGATTATGGCAGGAATAGTAAAGAAATTTTTAGCAAGCGCTTCTGTTGTAGTTGGTATGAGTGCAGTATTCAGCGCTCCTGCAATGGCTGCAAAGTTTAATGTTTCTGGAACAGACTACGATGTATTTGGTACTTATGACTATGATACTTACAGATATTATAATATAGATGGTCAATACGATGGATATGGATGGGGTATAGATGATACAACATATAAATTATCCCAAACAGAAATAAATAACCTTGGTGGCATAAACAGCGTCAACGTCATAGATCAAATCTTGGCAGGAAATAGCAGCGCACCTGGTGCGAACATTGAATTAGGTGCTAGTAGTGAGGATGGTAATAGCGGAATAGTTGAACTGAGTTTTCAAAGTAATAATGGTCAGACTGTTAAAATCAGCAATGATATTGAATGGACTGACGACCTTTCTAGAAACTGGTTCTCTGGAATCTGGGAGCAGGTACAAGAAGCAACTATAGAGTCTAAGAAAGAAGCTTTTGCAGAGTCTTATGCAATGAGATTTGTAGAGTCTACTAGCGAGCCAATGTACGATTACTACAAGATGGATGGAGAACAATTTTTTGATAATAATTATCGAGCACTGTACGAGAATTACGAGAGAGGATTAAGCTCCATACTAGGGTTATCATCAGATGCTGCTTTTGACGCATTGACAAGTTGGAATTATATGGATGATATCCTTGGCATGGGTAGTGACCCTAATATCTCTTACATATCTGAAGATGCTGTGAATCTCACAGTTGGTTTAGCAGGTCACTACAATCTAGCTGACCGAGTATCAGAAGAGCTAGCTGGACAACGTGGCATATTGGCATACTTATTAGAAGGTGTTCAAGCTAGCGAAGTGTTTGCATTACAAATTGATGGAGTTGAAGGTACTGATTACTTCTGGAGTAATTCTGCTACTTATTCTGGACTAAAGAATGTTGAGGATCGCTTCTCTCACAATGGTAATTATGAAGTTAGCATCAACAAAGAAGATTTTGGAGGTGGTGTTTTATCTGAAGATGTACCTGAGCCTTCTACAGTATTAGGTCTAATGGCTATCGGTGGTTTAGTTGCAGCAACTAAACGCAAGTCTCAAAAGTAAAATTTTAGAAAAGCATTAGAATAGCTTCTTTGTTTGTTAGTGAGTATGAAAGTTGGGAATAGGGAGTCAATGAGACTCCCTTCTTTTCTTTGTTTGAGTTATTTTTACTCCTTCAGGAAGTAATTTCATAAATTGTACAGATAGAATCCTGAAAAATTTTCATTGTAACGAGCAATCTTAGAAGTTGTGCGAGATTACTTCTTTCCACTCCGTCAATCGCAATGACTATACAATAACTAATCATATCGGATTAGGGACGTACAAAAATTATAAGTAATAAGTAATAAGGGTTTCTCATGGAACGAGGCACACAACAATAAGTTATTTAAATGGACAACAGCTTAGTGGACTGACATAGCTAATTCTGTGAATTTAGATCATTGGATTAGGAAGCGGATTCATCTTATTAAATGGTGAGATCATTTTTATGACTTTGCTGAACCAAGGGATGAATCTTTACAAAAGGTAAATTCCACTATCTAAAACTATAATTCCATAACGCAAATATGCAACGTCTTTTGCTAGAGCAATAATACAAGCTTTAATTATAATTATTCAACTAGATTATCTTCTAAATAAAAAAACCCTCTTGTTTCGGAGGGTTTTTATTGACAAATAAAATAGTTCAGATTTGACTTAAATAGAAGAATTTTTTCCCAGAGAAAAATGTTAATTAGTCACCATAAACCTTACAATCACTTGTGATTTCAACGAAATCTAATGCCTTGTTATAGTCTTCAGGATGATTATTCTTTAAACAGGTTGCTGCTTGTATCGCAGGGGTAGGATTGCCCGCCATGAAAGTAGTTAATCTGGTAAAAGCTTCTGGCGGACTACTAGCAACACATAGTTTAGCAGAGTCTGATAATGCCATAGTAGCAGCAACTGGGTTGGTTATCCTACACCATTCAACGTCTGTTGATTGTGATATTTGTGCAGGAGGTGTAAATAAACTTGGTACTGATGGTGGTGCTGGTGGTGCTGGCGGTGCTGGTAATGGTGGTGCTGGAAATAAGGATACTGGTGGTGCTGCTGCTGGTGCTGGTGGAAATAAGGATGGTGGTGGTGGTAGTTGTGGGAAACTAAATGGAAATGCTCTAGCGGTTGGAGCAAATCCCAAACTTAAAACTACAGTAGAAACAATAGCTGTTAATAACTTTTTCATAGGTTTCCTCTTAGTATTTACAAAATTTAAGATTGACAAGTTATAAATTAGTACCTATGGAAACAAGGCTGTTAAGTAACTTATCTTTAAATCCAAGTATTAGCAGTTTTAATCTAAGTGAGATAGATTTATTTATTTGCTGAAACTCAAAAATTACTTTAGTTTTTTAGTTACAAATATATGGTAGCTAGAAAAAACAAGAGCGTCAATTAGAGTAAATACGGAATTATTTATGAAGCTATTATGAAGTTTCAGAAATGATATGCAAAAAGAAATAGATATGGTATTAGAAATTATTGCCCCAGAATTAGAATTTTGTCGATTATATTATGTCGGGATAAACACTAACTGTAAAGTCATTGCGACGGTTATGGAGTGGAAGGAAGTAATCTCTTATGTTTTAGATATGTTTTTCTATTTATTCCTAATGGCAACTCTTGGAACCGGAAATGATATTACAAACTAAATATAATTTGGTCAGATGACCTCTAATATTACTAATAGTTGCTCGAAATAATTTTTCTATTGTAAATTTTTGGCTTTTTTCCCTGGCGATCACTAACCGTATTTTATCTATTATATTGTCCCTACGTTCTGATTTTTGAGAAACCCTAGGTATTGAGTGGAGTGGTGTTAACTCATAGGTAATTTTGTAGATTGCAAAAGCTTACCTAAAACCTATAACCTTCTTCAAATTAGAGCCACAAACAGGATAAAATTATGGACAACTATATTATGAAATTAAAGTATGAAAGGAAGTAATATTAGTCCAGTACCAGCTCTAGCAGCCAAATTTCTGAAATTATCTGGTATTATTGTGATACTTTTCACAATCATCAATTCTGTTTTGCTCTTATTTCCTCTAAATTTTGGAGATATAGACTGGCGACTCAGTTTCACGACGCAGATAATTGAACGAGGTATTTTACCAATATTAGGAATAGCTCTAATGTTTTGTGGTTATGCTTTTGAAGAGATTGTTGGTATTGCCTCACCAGAAGCAAAAGTTAGTTGGAATAGCTTAAAGTTCTGGATTTACTTGCTATCTTTATTTTTGGGAATTATGTTTTTGCTATTAATTCCTCTACATATTAGCACTGAAGTAGCTAGAAGTAATCAGAATTTGGAAAAGCTAAATGAGGAAGCTGTTATTGCTCAAAAGCAATTGGAAGAGCGTTTAGGTGAAAGACAAAGTTCTCTAGCTAGCTTACTTAAAAATAATCAGAGATTAGAAGAATATATTAGTCAGGAGCAACTTACTAAAGAGCAATTATCTGAATTAGAAAAATTTAAAAATAATCCCACTGCTTTGAAAGTAAGAACAGAAGAAATTCGCGAGGAACTCACAAAACAATTAGAGAAAAATAAACAAAAAGCACAACAAAGTGCGCAACTAACAGCAGTTAAATCTAGTGTCAGAATAGGTCTAACTAGCTTATTATTAGCTAGTTGTTATTTAACAATTGGTTGGAGTGGGTTTACGGGTAAACCTAGAAAAGTTCGCCAATAAGGGGCAGGTTCTGCCATTAATTTTGATGGTGATAATTGAATTAACTCAATTTGCCCCAAACCCATGAATACCCCACAAACCCATGAATAAATATTCTGGAATTAATGGTGATGGGGAGTGGGTTTATTATAGTTATTGTTGGGTATGTAATTGAAGGTATAAAACCACCCCTACCGGATTAATTTTTGAGGTTGTATTGATTGTTGTGGCATTTCGTGATTAATATTAATATTGCAACATTTTAGGTGTGTCACACCACTGCTACTATTTCTGTAGCTCTAATTTCAAAGCATTAATAACTTTTTCATACTCAACTTTAACCTCAGCAAAAATATCTATTGCTTCTGGTGGAGTAGAATTTCCCGACTCATAAGCTAAACGAGCTAATACTTCTAATTTCTGACAAACCTGATAAAGATTCATCGCACCTAAAGTACCACTAATAGACTTCAAAGAATGAGCAGCATTCTTAAGTATTAATGGGTCAGCTTGATTAATAGCAATATTAATATTCTCTAGCAGCTCTGGAGAAGTCTTTAAATAAATTTCTATTACTTCATCTAGAGCTTCTACTTCTCTCAAACTTTCTATTACCTTACTCTCAAGAATAGTCTTTTCAGTAGAAATATTATTATTCTTTTCCTCCGTTTCTGGAAAAGTATTTAATTGTGGAAAATTCGGTTTTTCCTTCCCCTCAAAAACAAGAGGTTTACATTTACTCAAAGCTTCAATAAGCTGCTCCATTTGTATAGGTTTACTAATATAATCATCCATTCCCGCAGCGATACATTCTTCGCGATCGCCCTGCATTGCATTAGCAGTCATAGCAATAATTCTAGGTCTTACCTGAGAAGCTTTTTCTGGATATTCTACGGGATTTTCGTATTCTTGCCGAATTCGACGAGATGCTTCTAAACCATCCATCAAAGGCATTTGCACATCCATCAAAACCACATCATAAGGCAAACCAAATACAGCCTCTAAAACCTCTAAACCATTACTAGCAACATCAGCACGATATCCCATCCGTTGTAAAATTTGTAAAGCCACCTTTTGATTAACTAAATGGTCATCAGCTAATAATATTCGCAATGGTAATTCTTCTGCTAATAAAGGAATTACCTCAGAATTCCATTTACTATTATTTGTGACTCTAACTTGAATACCTTGACCATAAAAAATATTTAGTAATACTTCATAAAGCTGAGATTGTTTGACAGGCTTATTAATAACTGCTGCAAATAATTGATGAGAAAGATTAATTTCTTGCTTACCTAAAGAAGAGAGAAGTACCAGAGGTAAATCTTGATAAATTTGATTTTGGCGAATTTTTGTAGCTAAAGTCAAACCATCAATTTCTGGCATTTGCATATCTACAATTGCTACATCAAATTTCTTCTCTATCGCAATTAATTCTAAAGCATGATTAGCATTTTCAGCAGTGCTAACTATCATCCCCCAAGATTCAGTTTGTTTTAACAAAATTTTTCTATTCGTACTATTATCATCAACGATTAATATTCTTTTATCTACTAAATTATGTTGAATACCATCTAAATAATTAGTTTCAATTAATTTATCTTTAACAGTCTGAATACTACATTTATTGACTATTGTAAAATAGAAAGTTGAACCAGATATTTCATTTATATTAGCCGACTTTTCATCTAAAGTAGATAATCTATAACCTGCTGGGGGAGTACCTCCAATTACACTCATACTTTCAACCCACATCTGACCACCCATCATTTCAGCTAATCTTTTACTAATAACTAATCCTAAACCTGTACCCCCATATTCTCGACTGGTAGAAGAATCAACTTGACTAAAAGACTTAAATAAACGATTCATACGACTAGCAGGAATGCCAATACCTGTATCTTTAACTGAAAATTGTATTTCGTATATCGGCCAAATATCACAAGTATTAAATTCGGAAATATTTTCTGCTGCTAAATTTTGTAAATTTTCCTCTGTTTCTAGCCTTCTTCCACTAACAGAAACTAATACCTCACCATGAGAAGTAAACTTCACAGCATTACTCAAGAGATTAACTAAAATTTGACGTACCCTAGTAATATCTCCGAGCACCATAGTTGGAGTTTCTGGGTCAATAAAATAGGTAAGCTCTAATCCTTGTTCGCAAGCTTTTGCTGCTAATAAATCAATAGATTCTTCCAGACAAGTTTGTAAATCAAAAGGATGTTCTTCTAAGTCTAATTTTTCTGATTCTATTTTCGAGAAATCAAGGATATCATTAATCAATGAGAGTAAAGCATCACCACTACTACGAATAGTCTGAACAAAATCTTTTTGGTCTGATTCGAGAGGAGTATCTAATAGTAGACCAGTCATACCAATAACTGCATTCATTGGAGTTCTAATTTCATGGCTCATAGTTGCGAGAAATTCACTTTTAGCTCTAGTAGCAGCAAGTGCTTCATCTCTAGCTTTTGCTAAATCAGTTGCTGTTTTTTGACGCTCTAATTCTCCACCTATCCACTGCGCCATTAGTTTTAATAATTCTTGATCTACAGCTTTAAAAGGTTCGCTAAGAGGTTGAGGACTCCAGAAATTAAGAGTACCGTAAACTGAACCTTCAACCATAATTGGCACTCCCATATAAGCTTCGATGGGGAAAACCATATCTATGCTGGAATAAAAACCCGAATATTTAATAGATTCAAAACATATTGGTTCTTCTCCTATAGCCGCAAAAATAAAAGTTTTTTCTAAGTCAAATTTTTGTCCTCTAGTAATAGAATTATCAGGACTTTTAGCTGCAACAATAGTATAGTGATTATTCTCTATTCGAGATAATACTCCTATTTCTAGACCAAATTTTTTACACCCCATTTCTAATAATTGTTGGAGGCGATAATTAAAACAAGAACTTAGGTAACTATCTTGATTTTTATGTTGATAAGGAGCAGCAGTTATTTGATATAATTTACGGATAGCCGCTTCACTTTCTTGTAATTCCTGTTCTCTTTGTTTACGATCAGAAATGTCACGAGAAACTGCAATAATTTCTTGTACTTTCCCAGTTTCTGGATGGCGGATTGTGCGAGCGGTAGTTTCAAACCAAATGTATCTACCATCTTGATGAAGGATACGGTATGTAAGAGTATAAGTTACTGGTTTTTTGAGAATAGTATAATAAGCTTTGGCAAGTAGTCTAGTATCTTCAGGTGCAAAAAATTGTTCTGGATGAGTACCTACAAGTTCAGATGGAAAATATCCCATCAGATTATGACAAGCGGGTGAAATATGAAGAAAAACTCCATCCCAAGAATGACGAGAAATCATATCAGTGGAGTTTTCTGCCATTAGTCGATAGCGTTTTTCAGTGTCTTGATGGTTAAATTGAGAATTTTCTAATGCTTCAAGCATTTTATTCATAGTCTCTGCCAGACTAGACAACTCATCATTGCCTGGCATTGATACACGGGTTGAAAGGTTTCCACTGGAGGCTATTTTCTTTACAACTTTGCTGAATCTTGAAACGCGGGAGACTACCAATTTTTCTATAACTGCAATTGTCACCACACAAAAAACGAAACCTACTATTACCCATGAAAGAATAAAGTAACCCCAGAGCGATCTACCGTGATGGTGAATTATTCGATCTATTTCTACTTGTAAAATTAGAGCGGGTTGACCGTAAATATCTTTAATAATTGTGTAGCCAGCTATTTTATTAGGACTCAGGGGTTGTACGACTATTTCTGAAGTTTTAAGTTGCTGATTAATTTGTAGTGAGTTATTTCCCCACCGACTAACAGTTAGTGATAATTTTTGTGATTCAGCTAACCTGTCTATCATTGTATTATCTAGGTAGCGTCCCACAATTAGGGTATCGCTGCTCAAACTATCTTTTTCATTAGGAACAAGAGTAGTAGCAATTAGGAGAGGTGCTTCTGGTAAAATAATAATACCTGTTTTGGGAAGATAATTTTCCTGCCCTAGATTTTGAAGTAGAGGTAGATGTTTTTTTAAGCTTTCAGGTATTAGTATTTCTGTTTGTTTATCTCGATCCAATCCTTGACTAAATAAAATTTCTCCTTGAGAATTCAGTCGTAATATTAAATTAAGTTTTTGATTAATAAAAAAGTTTTTAACTAAATTGAAATTAATCAATTCCTCTATAGCTAAGTTAGCATCAGGTTCTAGTTTATTCTCATTAGCAAATTTTTTTGATAATAACAATATTGTATCTTGTTTTGCTATGGCAGATAAATTGGACAACTCCTCATCTAGTCCATTTAATCCTCTGCCAACATCTAGACGAACGTAATCTGCCTCCAAATCTTGGAAGTCATAAAGCAACATCATTGATGCTGTGGTACACAAGACCACTATAAGACTAGCGATCGCTGTACTAATAATTATTAGTGTCTTTTGACGAAGTTTCATCGGGTTGTTATTTATTGATCCTATTCAGCAACCAGTCACCCATTTTTATTGCTCTTGTTGGAGCATAAAAACTGTGGATTAGGAATTTGCTTTTTTCTAATAGCCATCACCCTAGGCATGATTGTCTGTAAAAATTTTCCTTGCATCAATCAAATAGTTTACTAATTACAGCCTAGCAATTTAGAACAATAGAAGGTATAAATATCTCCAAATAATTATCAGGGTTTTCTCAGGATCAATAGCTAAGTTAATAACAATTATAATTCGAGTATTTTGTAGCAAGAAAGAGCCAAATGAAGTTTCTAGTTAAATGGCCAAAAAATTTTATATTCGGACAATGTAAATATTCATCATCTTTACAAACACGTCTCACAGTAGGTATTGCAGTATTTTCAGTATTAGGACTAGGCAGTGTAGCTTTGTGGACAAGTTGGAAGATGCAGCAATTATTGGTGGTCAGCCATAAGCATAACATTGAGCAGATAGCTGAACGTTTTCCCAAAGATGTTGAAATGTATAGCAAAATGTGGTATCCGCAAAAAAGTTTACAGAAAGCCATTGATAATTTAACACTGGCCAATGTATTTCTTTGGGTCAAAAGTCAGGATGGAAATATTTTGGCTGAATCACAAAATTTGCGGAATGATACTGACCACTTTATTTTAAAGTCTCTAACTGAGATGCCACTCGAATCTTTAGTATATCCGATTAATGGACGCTATTTTGTCTTATGTGGTGGCCCTATAACAATTAATGGGATGAGTATTGGTAAACTTTATATTGCTTTGGACATTACCCGCGATCAAAAGATGTTAGTGACTATGGTGATGAGTCTAAGTGTGGCTAGTATCTTGGCAATAATGGGAGTAATAGTAGCTATTACTATCTATATTCAACGTTCTCTCATACCTCTACATCAAATTAGTCAATTTGCTGATAATGTTAATGCCGATCGTTTGGCTGAAGCAAGGGTTTCTTTGGAACAGGCTCCTAGTGAAGTAAAGCAGTTGGCAAAAACTTTAGATACTATGTTAGATCGGCTGTCTGATTCTTGGGAGCAGCAAAGGCAATTTGTGAGTAATGTTTCTCATGAGCTAAGAACTCCTTTAACTATTGTTTCTGGGTATCTCCAAAGTCTTCTTAGACGAGGTAATAATTTAACAGAGACTCAGAAAGAGGCAATTGTGGTTGCTTCTGGGGAAGCACAACGGACAATTGAGTTATTGAAAGATTTGCTAGAGTTAGCTAGGGCAGATAGTGGCCAAATTCACTTTCATTTGGAATCGGTGGTGCTAAATGATTTGGTGGCGGAAGTAGTGGAAATGGCAAAGCAGTGTAGCGATCGAGAAATTATTCTTAGATTGGGGAATGGAGGTAATATTGTTCATCGAGAAAAAGTATCTAGTATCAGTAAAAATGTAGTTTTGACAGGAACAAATAATTTAGTTTCTTTCGATCTTGACAACTCTCATAAATTATCTTCAGAGATTAATTTAGATGATAATTCTCTGGGTAGTGGGTTAAGTTTAAAATCAAAAAATATTTCTCAACTTAAGCAAAGCTATATTTCTCAATCTGAAAATTTATCGTTAATTGAAGTAATGGTAGATTGTAATCGTCTGAAACAGGTTTTACTCAATTTAATTGACAATGCTGTTAAATATTCTGAGCCAGATTCTCCTGTTATCTTAAATGTGTATCAAAAAGGTGGTGAAGCAATAATTCAGGTTTGTGACCAAGGTAAAGGTATTCCTTTGTCGCAACAAGCTAAGATTTTTGAACGTTTTTATCGAGGTGATGAAGCTAGAAATCGTTCTGGTAATGGAGCTGGTTTAGGTTTGTCTATTGTCAAAACTCTAGTAGAAGGAATGGGAGGAAATATTCAGGTTTATTCGAAGTTAGATCAAGGGAGTGTATTTACAGTTAAATTCCAACTAAAAAAATAGATTTTTTTGAAATTTTAGGATTAATTAATCTCAGTTCCATTTGCATAGTTACTGTTTATAAGTAGTTGGAGATAAATAAACACCTATGTGTTAATAAATATAAAAAGATGAGTAATTATTATATCACCAGTGCTTGGGCAATGTTTACAAAACTTTATATATAGCAATTCAGATCTGAGAATTTTACTCCTCCCTAAAAGTCTAAAATCTGCTGGTTACTATCTTCATAAGATAAGGTTTTTTCTTCTTCTCTGTTGACTTCTGGAGCTGTTGTCTGAAACTTTACAATATCTCACTATTCATATCGGATTGGTATAGATATCAAAATTTTTGTCTGACTAATTATCTGGATTTGTTAAAGATGATTTATTTATCATTCTTTATTCTACCAATTCTGAAAAACTTTGCTATACTTATAATTTATATTTCTAAATACTATAGCAATCATAAATAGGTTGTGAAAGATTAAAAAGTAAATAAAAAAGTTGAAACTCTTACCTTTTACCTGTTGCTAGTTAAGTTTTCCCTAAAAAGCAATAAGATTTTTGCTACGAATAAAATAGGATTGCTATATTTATTAACATCATACAAGTATTTCATAATATTTGTTATTTTGATATATAAATCTGCGCATTGGTCATGACAGTTTTAATAATAGTTAATTTGATCCCTTAACCTGGAAAAATCTGATTCCTTACTACGACCAAAATATTACAACCGATTAGAGGATTCCTATAGTTATTTTTGTACTTTCCAAGTTTAGCATTACTTTTGATAAATAGTATTAGTCACTTGTTGAAATTTATGGTGGTGATGCATTCTAATTGTGGTCTATTGTAATTATCATGGTCAAGGGAACAGTGGGAGCATCTTGAGCCTATGAAACGATGTTGTTCATACCTATTAAATATCTTAATATGGAAACATTAAACTACCTGTGCAAAATAAATGTAACCTTGTAAAGGAATAGAGAGCAGGGGAAAAAATATACTCGTATACTTTACTTTGTAAGTAGAATAAGTAGATCAAAAATAATTTGGTCTAGCGAGTTAATTTAAGCACTAAATATACAATTAATTATGCTTGATTACTTATAATAATCTTAAAGAAACCTAATGTATCAGTAAATCTCAAAAGATTAGGGAATAGGGGAAAGACAAGAATACACAATTCTTGGCTACCAGAAAATCTTATTGGCAATACAAGCGAATTTAAAAATTGAAACTAAACCAACAGGAAGAGCAATTGGTCTAAATGTATAAATTAAATATTTTTTAGCTGATAGTAATAGCAATACTGTAGAAAATTCTCACTTCTATATAAAGTCAGAAACATACTTAAGTAGAGCAAATTCTAAGAAGTAAAGACGATGCAGATATTGTCAAGTTAACATCTTCTTTGATATTTTTATCATATACTTTTCTTTATCTGTTACCTGCTCTGTGCTAAATTGGTCAAGCTAATGTAGAATATCAGACTCCCATAAAATTAAATATTAATCAGCTTTGGGCACAAAATTAAAATATATTAAATATTTTACTGATGGGATTTTTTATTACAGATAGTTTAGGTAATATTGTTGAAATTAATCAAAAAGCAAAGCAGATTTTTGGCTGGCTAGGTCGAGAAAGTGAGTCACTCAAAGCTAAAGAATTAAACTGGAAAATTATTAGAAATGATGGCACAGACATGCCAAAAAATGAGTATCCTTGGATTGTAGCCTCCAGAGAAAAACGCAGTCTTGAAAATTTAGAAATGGGAGTAAAAAAAGATTGCCAAGAAGTTATTTGGCTGAGTGTAACATCTACTCCTGTATCAAGTTTCATTGATAGAATTTTCACAGCTTATGTGGATATAACAAAATGGAAAAAAGTTGAAAAAAAATTACAAAATTCAGAAATAAAGTACCGTGCATTAATGCAAGATGCTGCTGAAGCAATTTTAATTGCAAATTTACAGGGTAAGATTCTAGAAGCTAATTATAAAGCTACAGAAATATTGGGTTATCAGAGAGAAGAGCTAGTGCAAATGCACACTAATCAAATTCATCCACCAGAAGCACAGCAAAAAGTAATAACAGCAATACTTGAAACAGCCAAAAAAGGTAAAAAATTCATCCCAAATATTTTGGCTTTAAGAAAAGATGGGAATTGGATTTGGGTAAATATTATCTATAAAATTATTCAGTTAGCTCAAGATGAAAAATTGTATCAAGTAATTTTACAAGATATTACTCCCTACGTAATAACTGAAGCCGCATTGAGAGATAGTGAAGAACGATTTCGTGCTACTTTTGAACAATCTGTACTGGGAATATTTTTGGCTACTTTATCAGGAAAAATTTTCCGCATTAACCAAGCATTTACAAATATTTTAGGCTATAGTGATCCTGACTTATCAAATTTTAATTTTGTGGATATTATTGAGCCTGAGCAACGACAAGCTTATGAGATTAATTTACGATCTATTATCGCCGGAAAAATACTAAATTTTGCAACTGAAAACCGTTTGATTCACCAAAATGGTAGGTTTATTTGGTCATCTTTAACTGTATCTTTAATCAAAATTTCTGAAGAAAAAAAATACTTAATTGGCTTGGTTGAAAATATTACTCAACGTAAACAAATAGAATTTGATTTGAAAAAAAGTGAAGAACGTTGGCAATTGGCATTGCGTGGTAATAATGATGGAATATGGGATTATAATCTCAAAACTAATGAATGTTTTTATTCAGATCGCTGCCAAGAAATTTTAGGTTATAAAGGAACTGATATTTTTCATAATCTCAATGATTGGAAAAATCGTATCCATCCTGATGATATTAATTTATTCACAGAGTCAATTCAACAACATCTTGATCGGCAAAAATATTACTTTATTGCTGAGTATCGTATCCGGTGTAAAGATAATACATATAAATGGATTTTAGACAGGGGTCAAGCACTTTGGGATGAAGCAGGAAACCCATTGCGAATAGTTGGTTCCCATACTGATATTACAGAACGTAAACGAGCCGAAGAATACCTACGCAGACAGACTCAACAAGAACAATTAATTCGTAAGATAATAGAGCGAATTCGCCAGTCTTTAAACTTATCAGAAATTCTCCAAACTGCTGTAGATGAAGTGCGAAATATTTTACAGGTAGAGGGAGTAATTATTCAACGCAAAATATCAGACAAATCGGTTATTGTTGTCGCAGAATCTTTGGCTTTTGGAAAACCCTTAATGTTAGATTGGGAAATGAATGATTATATAATTACGACTCAAGAATTTACACAAGGAAAAAAAACTGAGCAAGTGATAGTAATAGAAGATATTGAAAGATCTAATATGAGACTATGTTCAAACTATTTGTTAGATTTTTTTCAGATTAAAGCTTGCTTAATAATGCCAATTTTTATCCAAAAATCAACAGTTAATAATAGTCAAAAAATAAGTTTGTTGACAAGGGAACAATCTAATTCTGATGAACCACTTTGGGGAATATTAGTTGCTCATCACTTTAATAATCAACGAAAGTGGCAAGAATGGGAAATAAATTTACTAGAACAGTTAAGAATTCAGTTGGAAATTGCGATTCAACAATCCAAACTTTATCAGGAACTGCAAAATACTAATGAAAAATTATATAAACTTGCTACATTAGATGGGTTAACTCAAATAGCTAATCGACGTTACTTTAACGAATATTTAGAGCAAGAATGGTTACGAATGGCACGAGAGAAAAAACCATTATCGTTAATTATGTGCGATATAGACTTCTTTAAAAAATATAATGATACTTATGGGCATCAAAAAGGTGATGAATGTCTTCAGCAAATAGCAAAGGCTATCTCAGCAGTAGTAAAACGTCCTGCGGATTTAGTAGCTCGTTATGGTGGGGAAGAATTAGCTATTATTTTACCTAATACTAATCTAAAAGGAGCAATTTATATTGCCAACATAATTCGTCAAGAAGTATGCAACTTACAAATTCCCCATCAAGAATCACCAATATATAAACGAGTTACTATAAGCTTAGGAGTATATACTATTATACCATTTCCCGAAGCGACTTATAAAAGTTTAATTGCAGCAGCAGATCAAGCACTGTATCAAGCAAAAGAAAAAGGCAGAAATCAGGTGATTCCCTATGTTGGTGATATAATTATTTGTTAAGATAATCTTTCTTAAACATAAGAAGATATCTGTAAAATAAATCTAAATAAACGCTTCAAATATCTATACTTGGTGGGTTACGACGGTCAGAGAAATCTCCAGAGTGATTTTGTGAGATTATTGCTACCTAACCCACCCTACATCAAGGCTTAATTTTTTATTTATAGATAGCCTCTAAATACTGATCATACTTATCTGATAAAATATTGCAGATGGTGATGGAGTAGAGAACAAGCAATAAGTAATAGGGAAAGAATAGTATATGAAAAAAGAGGTGTCAAGTGTTTGACTATAGCCATAAACAACTTATTAAGATGTAATTACCTAAATATGAATTTTGTGTAGATAGTAGGAACTATAGCTATCCTAAAAAAGTTAATAAATTAGCCCTAGTTATAAATTATGAAAATCAATATTATTTACAAACTAAAAGTCAGGCTTTTCAAATCATTAGAAAAACTTAAACCAATACATATATTAATAATATTTCTCGGCTTATTTGGATTGTGGGTAATATTTGACTTATCAACTAATATATTGGCTGAATTTTTATGGTTTCAAGAACTGAATTATTTGCCTATATTAATAACTAAGTTGCAAACAGAAATTTTGGTTTGGATAATTACTTTTTTCATTACAGCAGGCTTTTTTTTAGCAAATCTGAGACTAGCCAGCATATTTAAATATTCAAAAAAACAAGTTCGGATCGATCAAGTATCTGAAGAAATAATGCTCATTCCTCCAGTTACTATGCCGTCTAGTAAATTGCGTATTGAACCGTCACTAGGTCTAGGTTGGTTATTATGTTTTGTCTTCGGATTAATTCTCTTAGTAGGATTAATTCTAACTCATTATATTGAAGTATTTAGTAATTACTGGTATCCTGATTTTACAGTTGCTAAGGTATCCCCACAAATTCCTTCAGAATTTAACATAGAATCAATTTGGAAAATACTCACCTCAATACCGTCTAACTGGTGGTTATTAGGATTATTTATTGTGTTATTTCTTGCTATGATTATTAATCCTATATTTTGGTTGAGTGTATTTGCAATATTACTCAGTTTAGTTTTCAGTTTTATTCTTTCCAATCATTGGGGAAATATATTACAGCTATTAAATACAACTCCCTTTAATCAAAGTGAAGATTTATTTCAGATAGATATCAGCTTTTATGTTTTTCAACTTCCCGTTTTGCAACTATTAAAATTTTGGTTGTTCGGATTATTTTTATACGGACTAGCTGCCTGCACAGTTATCTATTTATTGTCAGGTCAAAGTTTAAGTAAAGGCAATTTTTATCAATTTTCTCAACAACAACAACGACATCTTCATGCTTTAGGTACAGGTTTGATATTAACCATAGCATTTAGTTACTTTATAGCTTGTTTTGAATTACTTTACTCTGAACAGAGTGTAATATATGGTGCTGGTTATACCGATGTCAAAGTTCGATTTCCTGTGTATGTATTCTTAGCAGTTTTGGCATTATTAATTGCATTTTTTCTATTTTGGCAATCAGTTTTTTCAGTCAAAAATATTCAGCCTTATATAGAAGCAAGTTTATGGTTTCTACGTTTTGGTCGTAAGAGGAAAAGAAATAAAAAAGTTAGTGCAAAATTATTCGCTAATAGCTATTCATTAAGAGGTATATTGACATGGTATTTAACCATAGCAGTAATTGCTGGTTGGTCAATACCAGAAATTGTACAAATGGCAATTGTACAACCCAATGAAATAGAACGAGAAATTCCTTATATTAAACGTAGTATTAAATTTACAAAAGAAGCTTATGTTGATGTCGATAAATTAGAAGTAAAACTTTTTGACCCAGACAATAAACTTACCTATACTGACTTAACCAATAATAAATTGATTATTGATAATATTCGCCTTTGGGATACAAGACCAATTTTACAAACGAATCGGCAATTACAACAAATTCGACCTTACTATGAATTTCTCAATGCTGATATTGACCGTTATACATTTCTGAAGCAAAAGTCACAAAGAACGAAAGATAACCCCACTGAAAAACAACAAGTAATTATAGCTGCTAGAGAACTAAATTATGAATCTGTACCCGAACCAGCACAGACTTGGGTAAACGAAAATTTGGTTTATACTCATGGCTATGGTTTTACTCTTTCTCCAGTTAATCAAGTTGAAAACAATGGATTACCAGAATATTTTGTTAAAAATATCGGACCAGATCCAACTATTGAAGAGAACAGCACTTTAGAAGTATTGGATAGAATTAGATACAGCATTCCTATCGGTAAACCGAGAATTTATTATGGAGAGCTTACTAATACTAATGTCATTACTTCCACCGCAGAAAAAGATAGAGAATTAGATTATCCCAGTGGAGAAGCAAACTCCTATAATACTTATGATGGATCTGGGGGAATTATTATTGGTAAAGGGTGGCAAAGATGGATATTTGCTAAATATTTGAAGAACTGGAGAATGTTATTAACTAATAAATTTATACCTGAAACAAAACTCTTATATCGTCGTAATATTAATGCTAGAGTTCGAGCGATCGCTCCATTTCTCCGTTATGATAATGACCCATATTTAGTAGTAGCTAATCCTAACTTTGGTAAGCAAAATATTACTGAAACAAATCCTAATTATCTTTACTGGATGATTGATGCTTATACTACCACTAATCACTATCCTTATTCTGACCCAGAAAATAATGAATTTAATTATATTCGTAACTCAGTAAAAGTTGTAATAGATGCCTACAATGGCTCAGTCAAGTTCTATGTAGCTGACCCAAAAGACCCTATTATTAGAACCTGGAAAAAAGTATTTCCAGATATGTTTAATCCTATAGAAGAAATGCCAAGGAGTCTTCGTAGTCATATTCGCTACCCACTAGATTTATTTCAAGTACAATCTGAAGTATTAGCAACTTATCACATGGATGACCCTCGTGTATTTTATAATCGGGAAGACTTATGGCGGGTGCCCATTGAAATTTATGGTAGTCAACAACAAAAAGTCGAGCCTTATTATCTAATCACAAAATTACCAGAAGAAACTTTAGAAGAATTTATTTTACTTCTACCTTATACTCCAGCAAGTCGTAATAATTTAATTGCTTGGTTGGCAGCTAGATCGGATGAGGAAAATTATGGTAAGTTACTATTATATCAATTCCCTAAAGAACGATTAGTATATGGTCCAGAACAAATTGAAGCTTTGATTAATCAAGACCCAGAAATATCACAGCAGATTTCTCTTTGGAATCGTGAAGGTTCAAAAGCAATTCAAGGGAATTTATTAGTAATTCCTATTAATAAATCTTTGCTTTATGTTGAACCTATTTATTTAGAAGCAGAGCAAAATAGTTTGCCAACTTTAACAAGAGTAATTGTTTCTTATGAAAATAGAATTGTGATGAAGCCTACTCTTGATGAAGCACTTCGAGAAGTTTTTCAAGTTAAGTAAGGAAGAATTCATTAATTGATAATTGATAATGGATAATTGATAATTACAAGAAGGTTAAAACCGTTACGGAATTGAATATTGGGAAATATCATTTCTTCTCTTGGTCGATTGGATATGGCGCAATTCGGAGCGGCTCTGTTAAGAGCGGGAGACCTCGCCATATCCAATCGACCGCTTTTTTCCCCTATCCAAGGGGAGGCTTTAAATCTGAATTAATTAATTATTAATAATTCGGTAAGAAAGAAGAAGGAAGAGGTTAAATTTATATGTAAACTAATAACTTAAAAAGCTGATAACTGATAAAAGAGGGGTTGACAAGAAAACTTGACATGGTATTATAAGCATGATGGAGAAGGTGCGCTCAGATATACTAAAATCAATATCGGCCAAAAAAACCATATTTTCCTGGTAGCTAGTACCCTAGAAAGTCTAATAACTAATAACAGAAAAGAGAAAGTTTGATAACTGGTAACTGAAAAAGCTGATAACTGATAACTGAAATGGTGAAGTCTGGAAAAATCCTGAGAAATCACTACAAAATTATCGACTCTCTCGGAAGTGGAGGATTTGGAGATACCTACTTAGCTCAAGACTTAGACCTACCAGGAAATCCGAAATGCGTAGTCAAACACCTCAAACCTAAAAGCTCAGACCCAGGAGTTTTGCCTGTTGCTCAAAAGTTGTTTGAGAGAGAAGCAAATACTTTATACAAATTAGGGCAAGACTCAGACCAAAGACCAAGATTATTTGCTCACTTTCAGGAAGGAACAGAATTTTACTTAGTACAAGAATATATAGAAGGGCACGACATAAGTAAAGAACTTACCCCAGGGAAAAAATTAAGCGAGTCTTATACCATTGCCTTACTCAAAGGAATCTTAGAAGCATTAACCATAGCTCATCAAAATAATATAATTCACCGAGACATCAAACCACAAAACTTGATGCGTCGGAAGTCGGATAAAAAAATAGTATTGATAGACTTTGGGGCGGTAAAAGAAATAAGTGTATTGACTACTTACCAAAAAGGAACGACTACTTTTACTGTAGCAGTCGGAACACCAGGATATATGCCAAGCGAACAAAGTAACGGTCAACCAAAACTGAGTAGCGATATCTATGCAGTAGGAATGGTAGGAATAAAAGCACTGACAGGAAAAGATCCCTACAACTTACAAAAAGATTCTAAGACAGGAAATGTTATCTGGCGAAATGAAGCACAAGTAAGTAACCGTCTGGCAAATATATTAGATAGGATGGTACATGAATATTTTCCACTGCGTTATGAAAATGCTACGGCAGTCTTAGAAGAATTAGGTTTGACAACTTCACCACCCACACCACAACCAAAACCAGCACCAAAAGTTAGTCAAACAAAAACAGTAGTAGCAAAACCCCAACCCCAAACTAATAAAAGCAGAAGACAAATATTGATATTAGGAGGTTTAGCAGGAAGTGGGTTGGTCGCATCGGCAAAGATTTACCCCTTGCGTCGGGAAAAAAATCATGGTACGATTTAATCATTACTAGTCGTTCGCACCTACGCATGACTTTTTATTCAACCACAAAACATCGCTAGACACGGATTTTGCCACGGATACACGGATGGTTATATGACCTAAGAAAAGCTATAGGGCGACCTTCCGCTGTGGCGATCGCTCAAATTCCCAGATAAACATTCTCTGAAGCACTCAAAAAGAAAAAGTGAGTGGTACGAGAATAGAGAAGCGATAGAACTCCGCTTCGTGATCCCTCAAATTCCCAGATAAACATTTTGTGAAGCATCCCGAAGAAAAAATCTGCATTCTGTGAAGCACCCTGCCAAAGGAGATGAGTAGTCAAATTTTTCTTCTATTGCGTATAGAGCAATAGTTAATACATTTCCTGAAGCACTCCGCCAGAGGAGATGAGTAGTGGAAATTTTCTACTATTGCTCTATCCGCAACAGTCAATACATTTCCTGAAGCACCCCGCCAAAGGAGATGAGTAGTCAAATTTTTCTTCTATTGCGTATAGAGCAACAGTTAATACATTTCCTGAAGCACTCCGCCAAAGGAGATGAATAGTCAAATTTTCCCACAGACGAACCCATGAGAGAATCTGCATTTTGTGGAGCTTCCGAAAAAAATCGGCGCGGAAAGGATTTTCCCCTTGCATCGGCAAAAAAATCATGGTACGATTTAATTATTTAAAGTCGTTCGTACCTACGCATGACTTTTTATTCAACCAATAATTGACATTTAATGAAATGGTGCGTTACGACGGATTGCTCAATCCATTTCATAGTCTAAATTTAAGCCGTCTTTTCATGTCCGCTCTTAGGGGAAACACACCCTACTAGACTACTTTTAATCCCATAAGCGCGGAGCCTAGCGGCAGCTATATAGCTCCAATCCAGAGAAAAAAATTATTTTATGAAGCACTCCAAAGAAAAAGTCAGTGGTAGCAGAAATAGAGAAGCGATAGAACTCCGTTCCGCTTCGCGATCGCTCTAATCCAGAAAAACAACATTTTGTCAAGCACTCCAAAGAAAAAGTCAAATGAGAGAGCCTGCATTTTGTGAAGCTACCAAAAAAATCGGCAAAGATTTACCTATTGCATCAGAAAAAAATTCATGGTACAATTTTACTCGTAGGGGTTGTTCCCACCTACACATGACTATTTATTCAACCAAAAATATATTTGTAGATTAAGTTTTAGGTTGTCGCCGAAGTAACAGTAAAATTACATCAATTTAGATAGAATCAAAAATATATCAAAATATTAAGTAAAAATGAAAGTCGAAGAAGCATTGGAAGTTCTGGAGACAGTTCTACCTCCAGGCTCCTTGAACGCTGTGAAAAAAATGGTATTTTCTCAAGCATGGGAAGGTAAAGGATATTGTGAAATTGCCGAGCAAGCAGGCTACGATCCAGACTACATAAAAGGAGTAGCTGCGAACTTATGGCAAAATCTTTCTAGTGTCTTGAATGAAAAAGTAACCAAGAAAAATTTTCGCCCTCTGCTGAGACAAAAATTTGACACTCAGAAATTATGTCTTGCCAAAACCGAAAATATTCAACAGCAAATATTCCAGCCTTCCACAGAAACAAAAAAAACACTCTCTAAACCAAAAGCAATTGACTGGGGAGAAGCCATAGATGTTTCCGTTTTTTACGGACGGTCTCAAGAACTAAACCAACTCCAACAATATATTATCGCAGACGGTTGTCGCTCGATCGCCCTACTTGGTATGGGTGGCATTGGTAAAACAGCATTAGCAGCGAAAGTCGCCCAACAACTACAGAGTGAATTTGACTATATAATTTGGCGATCGCTCTGCCACTCTCCCCCACTAGAAACAATGTTGAGGGAACTAACCTCATTTTTATCTGACCAAGAATGTACTCAAGGAGAACTAAGCAAACTTATTGAATGCTTACGGAACTCACGCTGTCTAATAATTTTAGATAGTGTCGAAACTATTTTAAAACCTGGATGTACAGGTCATTATCGTTCTGGCTACGAAAACTATAGCCAACTATTTCAGTTGATTAGCCAAACATCCCACTCTAGCTGCCTCATTCTCACCAGTCGAGAAAAACCCCCAGAAATAGCAGCCTTTGAAAGTATAGATACAGCAGTACGATCTCTACAATTATTTGGTTCAAAAGAAATAGCCAAAGCCTTACTAAAAACTAGAGAAATATTAGGTTCAGAAGCACAAAAACAACAACTAAGCGAATATTACAGCTATAGTCCCCTAGCATTAAAAATAGTCATCACCTCCATCAAAGACTTATTCGATGGAGACCTAACAGAATTTCTCCAACATAATACTGCCACATTCAATGGTATTCGCCGACTCCTCAATCAACACTTTCATCGTCTCTCAGAACTAGAAAAAAAAATCATGGTTTGGTTGGCAGTTAACCAAGACTGGACTAACGTACAAAAATTAGAAACTGATATTCTGCCAGCAGTTTCTAAAGTAAATCTCCTGGAAAGTTTAGAAGCTCTCATCTGGCGTTCTCTAGTCAAGAAAAAATTAAGTATGTACGCAGTTGAACCTCTAATAATGGAGTACATTCTTAACTACTTAATTGAAGAGATTGTTACTGAATTAACTACTACTAACTTAAACTTATTTATCAGTCATTCCTTAATTCTAACCACTGGCAAACGCTCGATTAAAGAACGACAAAATCAGCTAATTATCGAACCTATTGCCAGACAACTAAGTAAAATATTTAGTTCTACTCAAGCTCTAGAAAAACAATTATTATTAATTTTAAATAAACTACAAGCTAACGAAAATTTATTATGTAGTTACGCTATAGAAAATCTAATTAATTTGTGTATGAAACTAGAGATTGACTTAATGGTAGGCGATCTTTATTCTCACAAAATAGAATGTCGTCAATCTGCTCATATCTATTCTCAAAAAGCTATTGAAGTATTAAATAAAACTAACCACAAAAACTCAGAATTTTGTGCAATAGTTCCTGGGAAAATTTGCCCTGCAAGTCAAACCGAACGACACAAATGTCATGAAAATAATGATTCACAGTTGGTAGATAATAACTCCTGTATTTGTCCTACTAATTTTGTAGATTTATCTGACCAGAATTACCAAGAATCACAAAAGCAACAACAACATGGAAATATTTTAGACTCCCCGATGTTGTTAGAGAAAATGCAAACACCAACATTAGACAATATTTCTGTCATAGCTTCTAGTCCTAATAAACAGTTTTTAGCGATCGCCGATCTATGGAGAAATGTTCGTCTTTTGCCAATGGTAAATTCCCAACCACATCCACATATAGTTCTTCAGGGTCATACTCAAGAAATACATTCTATTGTTTGGAGTCCAGATGGAAATCTTTTAGCGACTGGAAGTGACGATCTAACAGTAAGATTATGGGATATTTATACTGGTAAATGTCTGCAAATTTTTAATGAACATACAGCTCGAATTTATTCTTTAATTTGGAGCCAAAATAGTCAAACTATTATTAGTAAAAGCGAAGATGAAACTATTAAGGTCTGGGATATTTCCACTGGTAAATGTTTGCATACTTGGTCAGCAGAGAATTTTATTCAATCTTTTAGCGATCTAGATTCATCAGCAACTAATATCTATGAATTTTTAGCTCCTACTTTTTATGAAGTTGAATGTCCTGTTAGTTTAAGGATGAACAGCTTAAGTTTTGTCGGTTTTACAGATTCTCAATTGGATTCTACCCCGTTGGTATCTTTTATATTTGCATTTGATTAAGAGTCAGGAGTCACTCAAGTACTGGAATGCTTAATCTTAAATGTTGCAATAGAAAATTTGCGATTAGATTGCTATCCTGACGGACTGCTCCACAAACACTATCGTTTCTGGAATGCTTAATCTTAAATGTTGCAATAGAAAATTTGCGATTAGATTGCTATC
>NZ_JBNHER010000305.1:37878-85947 GCF_050015975.1 Dapis purpurea BLCC-M126
AAAATTTGCGATTAGATTGCTATCCTGACGGACTGCTCCACAAACACTATCGTTTACTGTCCCAAAGCTGCACTTTTAATGTCGGCGGCAGCGGAAACGCAATGAAAATTCTAATGCACTATTTTACCTGAAACAGTCCACTACTAAACTTCAAACTTCTGACTTCTGACTTCTGACTTCATATTACCGACCCAATCAAGAATTAAACGATTAACTATTTCGGGACATTCATCATGGGCACAATGACCAGCGTTATCTAATTCTATGAATTCTAAACCTGGATTAAGCTGGGTAAACTGACTAGGATTAGCAAACTTGAGAGGAATTAATAAATCTTGCTTGCCCCAAATTAATAAGATAGGAACTTTTAGAGTAGGCAGTACAGCTTTTACACTAGGCCCTAACTTAGTGCTGCCCATAATCTTAAATATAATACAAAAAGCACGAGCTGCGCCCCTATCTCTCGGCGGCCTTGCTAATATATCTACCAATTCTTCTGTAATTAGATTGGGATTACTATAGGCAAGTTTAACCCAACGACCAATTATTGCAGGTCTGCGAATAATAAAAAATAAAGCTCTTAATAATAGTGGGGAAGCAACAATATTTTGAATCAACTCAACAGTAGGTAAAAACTTAGGTGGAATTGCTTCTGCTTGAGCAGCCGGATCTGGTAGATTAATCATTATCAGCCCTGCAACCATATCTGGATAAGTAGCACTAGCAACTAGAGAAATTAATGAACCAGTCGAGTTACCCACTAATATTACTGGTACCTGAATAAAAGTCTGCCAAAATTCGTATACTTGCTCTACCCAAAAGCTACTATCATAGTTGGCGATCGCTTTTTCAGAAGCACCAAAACCCAATAAATCCAGTGCATAGACTGTATGTTTTTGAGTTAAGACATTAATATTATGTCGCCAATGGCCTATTGATGCTCCAAAACCATGTAAAAGTAGTAGAGGCGGGTTTGCTGATTGATGGTCTGCAAAAGTTTCATGATTATTTTGGCATCGAGAATAAGTGTAACGAGTTTGCCATCCTCGCCATACCCAGTCTCGTTGATTACCTATTTTGTCTTCCCAGTAGCTATTAGTTTGAGTCACTGTACATTTATATTTCTAAATATTAAGATTTGTGGCATTGGTGAATTTTAGGTATGAAAATCCATAGGTCAGAGATAGTTAAGGATTCATTGGTTCCACATTAAAATTATACCTATCTGTCCACCCTTAGTTAGGAAAAAACTCCTTTCTAGGTCATAACTACTATTAGATGATACATTTACTTAGCAATGTAATATCAGCAAATATCCCGGGTTCAGAGCTTCAGATTCAACAAGTAACTACCTAATCATTAAAACCTTCCTAGCTTATAATTTGTAACATTCTTTTTTGAAGGATAGTATCGCTCACTTTTGCTGTAAGGGCTAACTACTGAAGCCAAATAATTGGACAAAGTTAAGCCTCTCTATTCTATATCTATGGAGAATATAAATCTTGAAAACTTTTAAAAGTCTGCTACAATATTTAAGGAAGAATACCAGGCTAATTTAATTCAATTTAATTAAGGCTTGAAATCCTGTACAAAACTTTTATATAATAGTAGTAAGCTGACTGTCAAAACGTGGTTAATCAAATTTATTAAACTTAAATGAAATGAGTGTCCCGAAAACAGTCGGATAGATTAGTAAAGTTTTCAAAAAAATTAAAGGCCAGAATTGCTAGACTTTCCACTCGATTTAATTCTGAGTCTGGAATAAATTACGGACTTCGGTCAGTATTTATCCCTGAAGTAGGAACCTAGTCTCCCAAACTAAAACTCTGCTTTGAGTAAACTCAGTAGAACGCTGAAAGTCTCAATAATCAATAACTAAATACCGTAGCCTGATTTGTTACGAATGTCCCTCTAAACAATTATTTTAATAATCCTAATTAATGCCAATCGAAAAAAGAAATAATCGTAATCAGCCTCAAATTAATGACAGTATTCGAGTTCCTAAAGTCAGAGCTATTGATTCAGATGGCAAGCAACTGGGAATTATGGATACAAAAGAAGCATTGCGTATGGCCGAGGAAAAGGAGCTTGATCTGGTTCTCATAAGTGATACAGCTGATCCACCAGTTTGTAAAATCATGGATCACGGTAAGTACTTGTTTGAACAGAAAAAGAAAGCACAAGAATCAAAAAAGAGACAGCATAACGCAGAAGTGAAAGAAGTCAAGATGCGCTATAAAATTGAAGAGCATGATTACAATGTCCGTTTATCTCATGCGAAGCGCTTTCTTGAATCAGGTGATAAAGTCAAGGCTACTATTATGTTCCGAGGCAGAGAGATACAACATAGTAACCTTGCAGAAGAATTATTGCAACGGATGGCGACAGATTTAAAAGATTTAGCGGAGGTTCAACAGGCTCCCAAGAGAGAGGGACGTAGTATGATGATGTTGTTCTCCCCTAAGAAGATTTCTGAAAACTCCTCTAATTCTAAGAAGAGTACTGAAAATAAGAAGAGTCCTGAAAAGCCAAAAGTTCTGTAGCGAGAAGTTTGAATAAAAGGCAAATAATGGCAACATAGATAAAAAAAAGTTTCGGAAGTTTCCGGGAAAACTTTGTAATACTTAGATAAAGGCTGATACCATTTCAGCCAACCCCAAGTGCGTCCAACAACCCACCTTTTGGGAAGTAATAAAACCTTTCGTATATCCTTCTCTAAAAGCCTTCTAGGTCTAGTTATCTTGTAGTCCAATATATAACTTGATATTTAACATTTAATTCGGTTTTTCACAGGTCAATGCTAATATTTGGACTACCTCTTTCACTGGAAAGAATTTGGCTATTACTAGCTGTGCAGTCTTATTTGAGGGTCTCTTCTATAAATCTGCTTAAATTTCTTGTCACTAAATTGTTGAGTTTCAGCTATTGCCAGTCCCTTAGAAGCTTTTAACACTTTTTTCGCCACTTTCTCACTTGCCTTTGATCCAGTTGTAATTGTTTACTAATTACTATATTATTTAGTTCCAGAGGTAACTGTAAGGATGACTTTTCCTCTTGCCAGGCAATCCGAATTGGTGCTCTGACTAGTTAAGAGTTGAAGTACATTTTTCTGTATTTGGGAAAGGTTAATGGGTTGAGTTTAAATGAGGCCATCAAGAAAGGAGCTGATTGGGCCAGAAAAAATTCTAGTGCAGGATGGTGGAAATAATTGAACAGTTACACAACCCCAAAAGCCTTACCAATCAATAACTTTTGACTTCCCCATAGCGGCACTAGTTTACTAACGATACACTCTAGTTATTCAGTAAACTACATGGAACTGAGAAGTTTAAAAAGTTATACAGGATTAGGAGATAAACTGCTAATATCCCTCAATCTCCGTTATGAGGAAGTAGAGCGAACCTTACTAATGTTTGCAGTATATACTCTTACTTCTGTGGGGTTAATTTGGTTAGAACTAAGTACAGTTAGTCTATTCTTAGACCAATATGGTGCTGACAAATTACCTTGGATATATATTGCTAGTGCTGGTATAGGTTCAGGTTTAGGCTTTGTCTATTCCTGGCTACAAAAAATTATGCCTCTGCGCCGAGTAATAGTGATAATTCTATTACTAATGGCAATTCCTTTATTCTTATTTAGGTTTGGAATTGGCATTGAAAATATTACGATAGCTGGTGAAAGTTTAGCTTTTCTTACTACCTTTATAATGTGGTTATGGGTAGAAGCTTGTTATCTACTCAATGATCTGAATACTTCAATCACAGCTAATCAATTATTTAATATTAGAGAAATTAAACGGACATATCCAATAATAAGTAGTGGTTTTTTAGTAGCAGGAGTAATTAGTGGATTTTCTTTACCTTTAATACTATACTTTGTGCCACTGAATAACGTCACAATAGTATCCGGCTTAATGGTAGTATTGGGTTCAGGAATACTGTTATATTTATCAGAGAAATATCAACAATCTTTTCCTGATTCTAGCCGTTGGATACCAGAAGAGGACGAAGAAGAATTTTCTACTCGAAGAATAAAAGGACCTCTACAAGGTTATATACTGCCATTAATCATATTCTTTGTAATGGCAGAAGTCCTATATGTTTTAATAGACTTTCAATTCTTTTATCAACTAGAATTGCAAAACCAAGCTGTGGGTGGAGCAAGTACAATAGCAAGTTTCTTGGGCTTATTTGAGGGAATTTTGAGTAGTTGTCAAGTAGCAACTCAATGGTTTGCTTCTAGTCGTTTAGTAGAAAGAATAGGTGTTTTTGGTACAGCAGTGATACTACCCGTAGGAGCAATAGCTCTAGGGTTATTTTCTTTTACAGGTGCAATGACAGGATTATTTTCAGTATTTATAGGATTAGTAATTCTGAGATTTTTAGATGAGTTACTACACTATACATTAATTGAAACTACCGGACCTGTTTTATTCCAACCTCTACCAGAAAATATTCGTAGTGATGTTCAGACAATGGTAAATGGGGTAGCTGAACCATTTTCTACAGGTTTGAGTGGATTAATAATATTAGCAATTCTCTGGTTATGTAGATTAATATTAGACTCCAGTCAAGTTGGGTTTCAAGATCGGCAAGGTCTGATATTTGTCATCGCAATCATTATATCTGGTTTGTTATGGTTAGGAGTGATATGGTTAATTAGAAACCAATATGTAGGCTTGTTGGTAAGAAGCGCTGGCAAAGGAAGATTTGGTGTATTAGATGTAGATATGCGTGCTCTGAAACAATCAGTAGTAGAAACTTTGGAAAAGGGAGTTTCAGAAGAAGATAAACGTTCATGTATTGAGCTACTAAGTCAAATAGACCAAAAAAATTTAGGTGAAATATTAGCCCCTCTTTTACATGTAATGTCACCTGCATTACAATGCCAAAGTCTGGAAGTGATGTTAAATCACCCCAACCCAGCTTATCTTAAACAAGTACAATTGCTAACCCAAGCATCAGTACCACCAGAAGTTCTAGCTTTGGTCTTACGCTACATCTGGCTCACAGAATCAGAACCAGATATTAGTCAGTTACGACCTTATTTACAATCTTCAGTAGATCCAGTAGTGAGAGGTACAGCAGCAGCTTTAATTATGCGTCGAGGAGACATAGAACAAAAGGCTGAAGCTACTAATGTTTTACGCCGGATGATTACTTCTAAACTGGAAAAGGAAAGAGTAATGGGTGTTCGTGCTTTGGGAGAAGCAGATTATTTACAAGGGTTACGATTGTATGTTCCTAGTCTATTACAAGATGAATCGTTACGAGTGCGAAAATATTGCATGGATGTCATCGCGGCTACTCATTTGGAAAGCTACTACCCGTCGCTATTACGGGCTTTATCCTACAAATCAACCAGAGAATCTGCATTGCAAGCATTAGTAAGATTAGGTAATGATGCAATTCCAATGCTGGTCAAGTTGGCCGATGATACTCACAAGTCCGATTTAGTGAGATTACAAGCTTGGACTGCTATTAGTGAAATTGGTACAATTGAAGCACTAGATTCTCTGGTAAATAGAATGATGACTACCTGGGGTATGACACGCCGAAATATTCTACGCAGATTATTGAAAATGCCAGGAGAAGTTGGAATTGAAGGGGTATTGGAACGAGTAGGTCGCAGTGGAGTTGAAATTTTAATAGAGCAAGAATTGATGTTTCTGGGACAGATTTATGCAGGCATAGTAGATTTGTCTGGGGTAGATATTAATTCAACTAATTCTCACTCTGGTGCTTTAGAGGAAGGTAATGGAAAACTAACAACTGATTATACAGAAATATTGCTACGGTCTCTAAAATTGTTGGAGTTAGATGCTATAGAACAGTGTTTTTTGTTAATGAAGTTTCTTTACCCATTGGGTTCTATTCAAGCAGCAGCTTTTAATATTAAGTCTGATTCCCGTTCAAATGTGGCTCGTGGTTTAGAAATTTTGGATAATACTGTAGATATTTCTTGTAAGCGATCGTTGATTGATATTTTGGATCAAAACAGTTATGGGGAAAAATTAACTAGTTTGTCTGAGATGGTTGTTTATCAACCAATGGCTCCTAGCGATCGCTTAAGGCATCTGCTAGATTTTCGTCATTTTCTTTCTGATTGGGCTTTAGCTTGCTCTTTACAAATGGCTCGTGCAGCTCGCTGGAGTTTAACTGCAGAACAAACTTTAGTTTGTTTACGCCACCCTACTGGTTTCGTGCGGGAGGCAGCTTTAGCTTACTTGCGGATGGCATCTCAACGTGCATTGGTTGAATTATTGCCTAATTTGAGGAATGACCCAGATCCTCTGGTAGCTGCTCAGGTAGAGCAAATGATTGTTGAGTTTGGTATTGGTTAGAGTGAAAATATTGAGAGTGGACTTACCGATAGTAATTAACAATTAATAATTAGGGTTTGCTGATTAAATCTAAAAGCATTTACACACAAAGGTTTTAACCATTCCTTTTGCGAACAAGTGCAAGCATTTTGCTCCCTTAAGCTGAAAATCTCAGCATTTTGAGTAGATAAGGGCGGAAAAATTGAAGGACAATTATATCTTCTACACCCTATATAATTCCCTATTATTCTTGACTCCTACCTTAACCCATCAGACTTTTTCAGCAAACCCTAATTATTTTAATTCAATAGTTTTCCCTGTTTCTGATGCTTTTCTGGTAAAGTCAGCAACTTTTAAAGTATACAAACTTGCTTCTGGAGTTACATATAAGGGGGTTCCCTCCAACAAATGTTCAATTACCATTTTCGTATCTTTAGCAAATAAACCACGTCTAGCACCCACTTCTATACTTTGTATTTTTTCTCCCTGCAATAGTTGACCTTGTTGAGGAGTAAAAATTAATGTACCTTTCTCTCCGTAAAGAGTAAAGATATTTTCTGACTGACAAAAAGTTTCGCCTTTGCCATAGACAACTTCCCCAATTACATCATTATTAAACCTTAACTGAGCATTACACAAACAGGCTTTATAAAGATCGATGTCAGTATACCAAAACTGACTTTGGCAATTAACGGCATCAACCTGACCGAATAAATCGGTAAACCGATGCAAACGAGAAAGTGCTCCCACAAAAGGAAAGCCAAATAATGAAGAGCGATAAGTCCACTTTTGGGGCGCAGGTTGTTTAGAATTAATTGTGACGTAACGAGCGTAGAAAATTTTACCAATCTTGGACAAAGATTGTTTAATGGCATTGTGTAGACCACCCAGAAGTTCTATATGTTCAACGTGTAATAGTTTATTTTTCTTGGCTGCTAGAGAAACTAATGACTCGGCTTCAGTTGGGTCTAGCGAAAGAGGATACTCAACTATAATATGTTTGTCGTTTTCTAGAGCGGCACGAGCGATCGCTCCATGATCTCTATTAATAGTAGAAATGATGACTAGATCTAAATCTTCTCTTTCTACCAGTTGTTGCCAAGAAGTTGTACTCTGAACTTGGAAAGTTTGACTAAATGCTTCGGCTGTTTCTGGGGTATGACCTGCAACTGTGACTAGGAGCGATCGCGTAGGATTCTGTTTGCGTTTGCGCATCTCCTCTGCAAGAGGCTGCATTCCGCAGGAAAGGAATTGCTCATCTCCTTTCAATGCCTCAGCTCTAGCCTTAGCTGCATAACCAGTGCCAACAATACCAACTCTGATTGGCATACAACAGAAAGACGCAGAGATATTGGTTTGACTCATAGTAAAATATAGAATTACAAAAAATGTTTATATTAAATTATAAATTTAAAATTTGTGGTATGCTTAAGACTTTTTTAATATACAAGTCCAAAAAATGGCCAATTAAGATATAAGTAATCAGAATTAAATTAGAATTATTTATAATAAATTCTATAGTAATTTTGGGTCGAATAGGTTTTACAAGTTTGCTTTTTTCGCTTAATATCAGAGATAGAAAAAAACAAGTACAAAGATTCTAGGTAATCAAGTCTGGTAATTTGTATAAGTTTAACTTATAAATAAACTAAACTCTGGAGAAGAAAATTAAATGGCTACTTACAAAGTTACTCTAGTTACACCAGATGGTGAAAAAGTAATTGATTGCTCTGAAGATGACATTATCCTAGACGTTGCTGAAGAGCAAGGATTAGATTTACCTTATTCCTGTCGTGCTGGTGCTTGCTCCAGTTGTGCTGGTAAAATTGAGTCAGGCACAGTAGATCAAGACGATCAGTCTTTCTTAGACGACGATCAAATAGGTGAGGGATGGGTACTAACTTGTGTAGCCAAGCCAACATCTGATTGTAAAATTTTAACTAATCAGGAAGATAATCTGTAATACTCAATTGGCTAATAGTTTAATATAGCTCAACTATTAGCCAAGACTATGGAATAAAGATTTTTCTTGAAAGGTTCTAGTCTAGGATAATTTGGAGAATTTGCTAGGGTTTGAGCTAGCAAATCTTAATATTGTTGATTGTTTGAGAAATTAGTCTCTAAATGAAATTCCAAGAAGTTAGTAGAAGGGATCGAGATCAAATTGGAATTGATTGGAAATTCTATCCTAGATATCTACTAAACCCCGCGAATCTCAAGCTATAAGAAAAGTTATACTTTTGATTGTTACCAAGCTTTTCATGTTACGTAGCTAAACTATAGACTTACGAATAAAAATATTTCCAACTTTGAGCAATGGTAAAAAAGTTGATCTAGCAAAACTACTTAAGAAATATCAAAAGTTAAGCTAAGTCATTATCTGAAAAGATTGGAACATCTGAGTAGATATGAAAAAATGATGAGACAAATGAATTAAGGAGCATAATATGGCAACTTACAAAGTCACACTAAAAACTCCAGATGGAGACTCAACAATTGATTGTGCTGATGATAAGTATATTCTTGATGAAGCGGAAGAACAAGGGCTTGATTTACCCTACTCCTGTCGTGCAGGTGCTTGTTCTACCTGTGCTGGTAAAATAGAATTAGGTACAGTAGATCAGTCTGACCAGTCTTTCTTAGATGACGACCAAATGACAGCAGGATATGTATTAACTTGTGTAGCTTATCCTACTTCTGATTGTACTATCATAACTCACCAAGAAGAAGAACTTTACTAAAGACTTTAATTTACAACTTTGAAGTCAATCAAGAATCATCAAAGATTTGTCTACCAATTTTGAGAGGAAAATAACATGGCTACATATAAAGTTACTCTGATTAATGAAACAGAAGGAATTAATCAAACTATTGATTGTGCCGATGATACATATATTCTAGATGCTGCGGAAGAAGCCGGTTTAGACTTACCCTACTCCTGTCGTGCTGGTGCTTGCTCAAGTTGTGCGGGAAAAGTAGAAGGCAATGCAGATGATTGTTTAGATCAAAGCGATCAGTCATTCTTAGATGATGATCAGATCCAAGCTGGATATGTGCTAACTTGTGTTGCGTATCCAAAAAAAGACTGTACTATTATGACTCACCAAGAAGAAAGTCTAACATAATAGTTAGTTATCAATCATGTTAGAATGTAGAGTAATTTAGATTTTTTTGATTGTTTATAGTTGATTGGAATCAACTATATAGAAGTTTTAATTTGGGTACAGCACAGTAGGGAGTTCCATAAAACTTCCTACTGGTTTTAAGTTGTGATGATTCAGAAAAACTCTATAAACAACCAACCTATTTGGCCTTAATGACTATAACTATTTTTGTCCAAAAGTAACTAACTCGCTGAGAGGTTGAACTGCGGTTCCTGAAAAATAAAAATTGAGAATGCGATCGCTACTCCAACCTAACTCAGCTAGCTTAATTGAACCTTTTTGACTAAAACCTACTCCGTGTCCAAACCCACCACCAATAAAAGCATAGCCCCACAAAGTTTTATCAGGTTTGTATATAGGATCTAGATAAAATAGTGTACTCCAAGGCACCCAAAAAGCATTCTGTACTTCATCCTTATTCAGTTGTATAATACCTAGGTCTGTTTCAATATCCATTTTTAATACACGACCACTAGGCGATCGCTCAGTAACCTCTACTTTTTGAATTGTTTCAAACTGAGCAAAAGGACTTTTTTTCTGTCGAAAATAACTCTTTAAATAGCTAACTATCCCAGGTAAACTAACAACTTCCCGCCAACGAAATTCTATCCAACCCTCTTCATTAAATCCTTTTTTAAGACTCATAAACTTACGGAAGTTTTGTTCAGAAGCTAAACTATTTGTAGATAAATCCCAAATATTATTAGCCGCATCAACAACAGGTTGTAAATAAGGACGTTCAGTACCATTCCACAAATCATTAAAATCTGCCGTAACACCCCCACTAACAGCAAAGTAAACTGCATCTATCAACTCGTTTTCATAAGTAAGAACTTTTCCCCTAGTTCCTGCTACTGCTTCATCTGTTTCTGGGTAAACATCTAATCCTTTATAAACTTGACAGTGAGTATCAGCACACAACTCATAATTATCTGCTACAAAGCGATGTAAATTTCTGAGTGCGTAAGTTCTAGCTAAAATTGCCTGAGCTTCTAGGGATGCTTTTGGTGGCCAAGCTCCTAATTCATGGGGTACTACTCCCCGAATATAAGTTTCTATTGGTACATTATTCACCAATGTGTAGGTACCATAAGCATTAGGTTGTAGTTTTAATGAGCCAGCATAGCGTCTTTCTTCTGGCATTGCTGTGTCTTGGTTAAATTGATTATTGACTATAATTTCATTTTTCCCGGCAGTAATATGTAGTTCATGGCGATGATAAGTATAGCCATTCATATCCCAGTAAGCTGTGGGTTGTTGTTTTAAAGCTTCTAGATCGAGATAGACATTTGTATTGCTATGAGCTTGTATACTTTCTAACAGCCAGCGTCGTAATAAAGGAGTTTTATAGACTTCTCTTTTTGCCCAAACTTTCCATCTACTTGGTTGAGCTACTTCTACTTCTATTCCTTTATTTTTCCAGAGCTGGGCATCTTCTTCAGCATTTTCATAACTACGGTGACTACTAAGAATTAACCGCTCTTTTAAGAGAGGTTTTTCTAGGGGCTTCATTTTAATTTTTAGTTCTAGTTTTTCACTAGTCAGAGTTTCTTCTCCTGCTGGAGTTTTAAACCGTAAAGTTAATCGATCTCCTGGAGTAGCTTCAATAATAATTTTATCTGTTGGTTTAGCACCAAATCTTTGTATAATTCCGATTTTGAGTAATTTGTTATATTGTTCTACAGCTTTAACTGGCATTATATTTAATCCTAGTAGCAAAGCTGTTATAAATATTGTATTTGGGATTAATTCTTTAGATATTTTCGCCGACAATTTTGTTTACCTCTGTACTATTTATTTTATTATTATTGTACATAAAAATGACTATCTTGAAAAGCAGAATATTTTAACTGTTTTAGTTTTTCAGAAAAAAAATATTTATTTTTATAGATGTTTTTCTCTCAAATATCTTATATTAAGCTTATCAGTAAAGTCTCCAGGATTTATTTTTAACAATAGTTAATTGTTAAAGGGAGAGTGTTTAGAGGTTAATTGTTCAGTAAAATTAAATCATAAGTTAAAGTCAATCACTTCTACCACTAACTCCCTATTGCCTCAAGCAACGAGTTTTAAAAAACAGAATTGGTAAATATTTTTTAAATCAACAGGAAGTAATTAAGTAACTACAACTAGAAATCAACTGGCAATTTATAAATTAAAACTTTGCCTTTGATTTTACCTACTTATTCAATATATTTAGGAAATTATTTAACTAAATAAACGTCACAAAAAGCGCAATTATTTATTATAAAAACCTGGTTTGAATTTATTAATCACATCAATTCAAACAAATAATTCTATACTCGATTAATACTTCAGTTATTAAATAATAAGTAATGTTCAGAAATTTTGTTAATGATTCTAGGGATTAAGTGTTAGACTACTTATTACTAAGATCCCTACTCAGTAATTCCAAGAAGATAGAACCAGATTTTTGAGATTTGGTATCAGATAAATAAATTTATAAAATATAGGCTCAAGATTATGATAATTCAAAATATGCCAACAAGACAAATCTTCTATCCAATTTTCTGATGCCATTGTTCATAAAAATATAAATTATTATCTTTACTTTTAGTTTGAATATTGTTTGAATTATATTTTTGATCCTACTCTGAAATTTAGAATTTTAAACTAATCATTCAATAGATAAAAAATATAATTTTCCTACCTTTGTATATCCAAAAATTTAATAAAGTAGTAATCTGTCTAACCTATTCTTCCTTGAAATTACCAATATGTAAACATTCAGCTATTAGCTATTAGCTTTCAACAATTAAGATATTGATTTGTTAGACCAATTACCATGTATTAATGCTATACTTCTGCTACAATTCAACAAATCATAAGTTACCAAGATTGTTTGTCTGTTTTTGACAATTATCAGTTGGTCAGTAATTATTATCACTACTTTTCTTCTCCCCATACTTCTCACACTTCTCACACTTCCCCAAAAACTTCCTTCAATTCTCTTGAGTAAATTCAAAATAGAAGCAGTTAATGATTTTATACTACCAATAGTTAGCAATTATGGTATATTCTAGACTAAACAAAAAAGTTTGCTCTTTTCCTTTAGTATCTGGCGAAATGAATCAGTCTTTTCCAATTAACTACGCCCCACAGTTACAAAACCTAATGCAAAACGCAAATATTTCCACCTATAGGGAATTAAGCCAAAAAGCTGGAGTTTCTGAGCTACAAGTTATTCGGTTGCAACGTGGGCTAGCATCACGGATGCGAGTAGATATTTTACTCAAAATTAGTCAAGCATTAGGAATAACTTTAACAGAACTATTAACTAATTTTGCACCTGAACTTATCAAAAAATTACCAGCAACTTCCACCCCACTAGTAGAAGAAAAATATAACAATCTCCAGAAAGAATTAGAGCAACACAAAAAATTGTTAATGCAAGAGTTTCAGCAGTCTAGTTTACAAATTTTAGAATCTTGGCTACAACAATGGCCCACTGTTGTACAGAAAGCTAAACAAAATCCTCGTTTAGCAGCAGTTAAAATATTACCTTTGTTACGTCCAGTAGAAAAACTGATGGAACAGTGGAATGTAGAATCTATCGGTAATGTTGGAGAAGAAGTTCCTTTTGACCCTCAGTTGCATCAATTGATGGATGGGTCTGTGCAGAAAGGAGAAATGGTAAAAGTTCGTTATACTGGCTGTAAGCAAGGGAATAAACTTCTATTCCGTGCCAAAGTTAGTCCCACAATTTAAATCGAAAGAGCAGATAAGCTCAATGCAACAATTACTTTTACTTTTTACTTGTCTGTTCTTAAAACTTAGGAATTGATTTTGTTATACTTGGACTTAATCTCAGTAATAAGCTATACTAGCCTAGGTTTCCTAATGCTTAGAATTATAGTTTCTAGAAAATATGACCACTGTTGTTAAATATATTGAACCCTCTGGTATTTTAGACGGTACTAAAGCTACTTCATTTCGCCAAGAAATTAGTGAACAAGTTGATGCTGGAGCTGATATTGTTGTGATAGATTTTCAAGAAGTAACTTTTATGGATAGCTCTGGTTTAGGTGCTTTAGTCTTAGCGCTGAAAACTGTTCGTGCTGCTGGATGTCAATTAGTTGTATGTTCTATTAATGAGCAAATTAGAATTCTGTTTGAACTAACAAGCATGGATCGAGTTTTTGAGATATTTCCTAACCGAGAAGAGTTTGAAAAACCTACTACCGAACCTAATACAAATCTTCAACCTCAAAGCAAATCCTAAAATTTGTGAATCAGTATCTTAGATTTTAGAAAGTATGTAAGTAATAGATTCAATTTTTATCTATAGCAATCCTATTTGAGTCGTATCAAAAATGTTGTTTGTTTTGAGGCAACAGGCAAAATCTAACAATTAAAAGAGGATGATTTAGGTATTTTTACCCATTTTTTGATTGATAAAAAATCATTTAGGATTGCTATATAAGTCCTGTGTTAATTCAAACAAAATCTGAAATATTTATAACTCAAAAGGGGTGCATATATCAAAAAAGGGTGCATTAAAAAAAATTGAGTAGGAAGAAATTTTTGATTTGAGATAAGCTCAACTATCTGATGATTCCTCGGCAATAAATTAAATAAAAACTTTTTAACTAAGCTTCTACTTATCTAAAGTCTAAAATACTTGAACTTGAATAATTTCTATGTTTGATTTTTAACTACTATATAAGATAAGATTAAATCCATCTCAGTTAAGTAATCACTTTGAGGCAAGTCTATTAAATAGTTAAACCGAGCCTGATGAGCAACTCTGGAAACAAGTATTAAACTTAGGATTATTAGTTATATAAATTAGAGATAGTTAGCCTTAATCTATTTAAATTTTCCTTTTTGAATTCTATGTGTTGTTTAATATCAATCCCTAAATAACTTGAGGAGATATAAACGGCCTAACCAAAAATAACCTTTAGTAAAGAAAAATCATCACTAAAAACATTACTACCATTCAATTCTCTCACATAGTCCAAGACCTTCTCTAGATGACAAACACCATGTTGATTGTATTCTAAAATTAGATTAATAAAGTTATCTATACCCCAGATTCCACCTTCAGGTTGAGGTATTTCATAAACACCATCACTAAATATATAGAGGGAGTTAGACTTTTCGACTACACAACAATTATCTATATAAGTAGCCTCTGGAAACATACCAATAGGCATTCCAGGAGTTTTCAATTTATTGGCCTGAGCGAGTTGACCATCACCTGAGATTAAAATAGCCGGGGGATGACCCGCACTCGCATAAATCAGTTGACCCTGAGAACGATTATACACGCCATACCAAATGGTAAAATATTTATCATTTTGATAGGTCATCTGGTAAGTATTATTTAAAGCCCTAAGTACATCACTGGGTTGATGGTAATTTATATTAGGTATGGCCTTTGACCTCAACAAATTCAAAACCGAAACAGAAGGAAGTGCAGCTCGTAGACCATGACCTGCGACATCCAATAAATATACAGCTAAATAATTTTCATCTAACCAATAATAATCAAAGCAATCTCCGCCTAACTTGCGAGAAGGAATAAACTGGGATTCAACTTTTACTGGTTCTGTTAAAGATTCTGGTAAGAGAGAACACACATAGTCGGCAGCTTCAGCTAATTCTGCTTCTAGTAGTTGCTTTTGAGTCTGTAAATCTTGAGAAAGCTGATGTAGTCGAAGTCCAGCTCTAACCCTAGCCTTCAGCTCATTCATTTCTATCGGTTTAGAAATAAAGTCATCAGCACCAGCATCAAGACCTTTAACCCGATCTTTAACCGTTACTAAAGAAGTTAACAAAATAAAGAAAGTAGTAGACAGATCGGGACTAGCTTTAACCCTACGGCATACTTCTATTCCCGTGAGCCGTGGCATAACCCAATCACAGATAATCAAAGCAGGTTGCAGGAGTTTTGCCTGTTCAAAACCTTCTTCACCATTACTTGCTACTGTTACCTCGTAACCCTGTTTCCGCAGAACTCTTTTGAGCAATTCCTGAATGGCAGTATCATCATCAATAACCAAAACTTTATATATCATGGACTTAGTTAAACAATTCACCGTTTCGGCTAAAGCCGACATAAAAGTGAGTAGACCATTAGGAGTTTTTGACTACTCCCCAGACTAAAGTCACGGGGATTAACTATTTTAGGGTTTTGGAGACCAAACTCCTACTACACAAAGAAACAAGTGAAAGTTGGTACAGCTATTCTAAGCAGACCAAATAAATATTCTCTGGGGACAAGTTACAATGCCTATAGGTAGGTAGTTGGCTTAAGTATCAACCTAGCTTTGCTGATTATATTGCCCCATAACAGTTTGCATTTAGATACCTAATTATTACCGATTCTATAGAAACCAAGCTTTTAGGTAATTTTAATTATTTAAATGAATTTTAGACAGATACTTCATAATATAACTTAAAATATACCTGAAATATTATCTAAATTATTTAAGAAGCGAAGTGTGACTAACGTGAAAGGTTCTGATCAATTACCAAAGTTTCGCAAGGCTTATTTGCAAGTTCATTCAGACCTGGGAGAAAATGACAAAGTTTTGTCATGGTTTGAGCAATTGCATCAAGCACCAATTCCAAAAACAGTTTGGTTACAGTGTGAGTTGGCTCTAGCTGAAGGTTTTACTAATGCAACTCGCCATGCCCATAAGTATTTGCCCAAAGAAACACCTATAGATATTGAAGTTACAATGTATACTGACTACCTGGAAATTAGAATTTGGGATTATGGCCAGCCTTTTGATTTAACAGAATGGTTAAAATCACAAACAGATACAGATCCGTGGGCTTCTGGTGGACGGGGTATAAAATTAATGTATGCAATAGCAGACCATGTTAGTTATACCCGTACATCTGATAATCGGAACTGTTTGTTAATTACTAAAAATTATTGGTTATATCCTCAAGTTCAAAATGGCAATTCTGATTCTGATATAACCTGAATTTTGTCAGTATAAAGTTATAATATTATATCTCAAGGTTTTATACTTGTAATTGACAGATACTCTACAATCATATTATGTGAAATATTATCTAATTACTTAAGAAGCGAAGTGTGACTAAAGTAAAAGATTCTGATAAATTACCAAAGTTTCATCAAGCCAATTTGCAAGTTTGTTCAGACCTGGAAGAAAATGACAAAATCTTATCATGGTTTGAGCAGTTACACCAAGCACCAATTCCCAAAAAAGTTTGGCTAGAGTGTAAGCTAGCTTTAGTTGAAGGTTTTACTAATGCAACTCGTCATGCCCATGAATATTTATCTACAGAAACACTGATAGATATTGAAGTTAAAATATATACTGAACAAATGGAAATGAGAATTTGGGATTATGGTCAGCCTTTTGACTTGCTGAAATGGCAAAAAGAACATCCCTCTGAAATAGATATCTTTCATGGTGGTGGACGGGGTATAAAATTAATGTATGCGATAGCAGACGATATTAGTTATACCCGTACATCTGATAATCGTAACTGTTTGTTAATTGTCAAAAAATATTGGCCATGTTCCCCAGAAGAGAATGATTCTTCCGATCATGAATCCTAAATTTGGAATTGATCGGGATAAAACTATGATATTGGTGCTAGGGGATTCAGCCAAAGTAGGATTTCACGTTTAAGTTTATTTAAGTCCCGATAAACCTCTTGCTTGACCCATTGACCGATCGCATCCACAGGGGTATATACTTTTCCTACAGGCCAACTTAAGTCCTGACCTAAAGGTGTCAAGTGATTTCCATTTAATCTCTGAACCGTTACCATACTAGGAAAACGTAGTCGCAATAGATCGCTCAAACGAAGAGTTTGATCTATATCATCATCATTAAATTTAATTAATAAATTGCGCCGAATTTGATAACGCTTTTGAATTAGGCTATTTGTCATTTTTGGGGAGGGGGTAAACTCTACTTTCACTACAGAAGATATTTGTTCGACCAGGGGTATTGAATCACGAGCTGCAAAATTATTAAAGGATACAAGAATATTGCCAGCCCTTTGTATAGAAAATAAACTGCCTATAAGTAAATGTAACTTGCATCCCATACTATGCCCAATTCCATATATTGGTAAAGATTTTTTCCTGAGTATTCTACTAGCATATAAATGATTAAGACAATTCTCAAAACTGCTGAGAACATTTTTAGCCATGGCTAAATGGTCTAAAGTATTGATGAAAGGAGTAGCTATTACTGCATAGCCTTGATTTGCTAGAATCTCCAATAACCACCGATAAGTGACATGGGGTGCAGTTGCAACAAATGCTCCACCCAAAAAATGTATGACTGCTTTGGGGTGAGAAGGTATTAATACCCAATTACCAGAATTTTCTTGCCATTCCATAATTTAAAACTATAAAAGTTTTTTCTTGACAATTACAAGATTTAGTGGTACTTAATGAAGTATTGTACTTTCAATACAGTTTAAGAATTATTTTGTGTTTAAAAAAAGCCTAAATAATTCACAAAAATCTAAAACAGTATTAGTTTTTAATAAAATTGTAATAGTCATTAAGAAAATTTTAAGGCATTTTTGTATATTTTGATAGATTTAATTGGTTGATAGGGAAATTATCTATCTCAGAAATATTTGTAATCTATTTTTCGATTTTTTGTTGAAGTATTCTCAGATAAAAATTTGACAAAAAAAGTTTGAACCACAAATCATAAGGAAGTCAAAATTCAGAAGTCAGAAGTCAGAAGTCAGAAGTCAGAAGTCAGAAGTTAAACTCTTACTTGAATTATTTTGATAAAACTAGAAAAAGGACTTAACTGTTAACTTAGTTCCGATCTAGGAAGCTAACTGATTAAAAGGGGGGGTTGCGCGACCTAACTATTTTGATAAATTTAGGAAGTAAGAATAATCACTATTAATTCCAGTAGTTGCTAAATGCCTCATATTCGATTTCCTAAGACTAAAAGCCAAATATTAATATTTAGTTGTGTAGCTGTTTCTATATCACTGTTTGGCTGTACTTCCAACTCCCAAAAATCTTTACCTCTAGCAGAATTAAAACGGAGCAAAGAAGGTATGGTAGTTTCAGCTCATCCCCTAGCTAGTGAATCAGGAAAGTTAATGCTACAAAAAGGGGGCAATGCGGTAGACGCAGCGGTTGCTACTGCCTTTGCTATTTCAGTAGTAGAGCCATTTTCGGCAGGTATTGGAGGGGGAGGTTTTTTACTATTGGGAACTCCTCCAGAAAATTCTGAGACTCAAGAGTATAAAATTCGATCGCTAGACTTTCGGGAAAGAGCGCCTAAAGCAGCAACCCGAAATATGTACCTTAATGAAAAGGGAGAAGTAGAGAAAAGAGCAAGTTTAGATGGACATTTAGCAGTGGGAGTGCCGGGAACTGTGGCAGGATTGTATACTGTTCACAAATATTATGGCAAGTTGCCTTGGTCAGAATTACTACAACCAGCTATTCGTTATGCTCGTGATGGTTTTGAGGTGAGCGATCTGTTCGTTAGTAAACTGGAAGAACACTTAGAGGTAATCAACAAAAATTCCGCAGCTAGGGATATATTTACTAAGAATGGCCAAGCATATCAACCAGGAGATTTGCTGATTCAAACAGATCAAGCTCAAACCTTAGAAACCATTGCTGAAAATCCTCAAAGCTTTTATACGGGTAAAATTGCTGAGGCGATCGCTACTGATATGGCTAAAGCAGGAGGTCTAATTACTTTAGAAGATTTGAAAGATTATACACCAATATGGCGTCAACCTATTTGTGGTAAGTTTCGGCAAGCGAAAGTTTGCGCTATGCCGCCACCATCTTCTGGAGGGGTACATCTACTACAAATATTAAATATTGTGGGAGAGAGCAACTTGCAAAAGTGGGGTAGGGAAAATCCTGATACTATTCATTTACTGACTGAAGCAATGCGTGTTGCTTATGCCGATCGCTCTAAATATTTAGGAGACCCAGATTTTGTGGAAGTGCCAGTTAAAGAGTTGACTAGCTTGAATTATGCTCGACAAAGACGTGAGGAAATTAATCTCAAACAAGTCAGACGTTCGACTGAAGTACAACCAGTATCACCAGAAGTTCTGAGGAGTTATATTTGGGAGTCTTCGGATACTACTCATTTGACTGTAGTAGATAAAGAACGCAATGTTATTAGTATGACATATACGATTAATGGTAGTTTTGGTGCTGGAGTGGTAGCTGCTGGTACAGGAATATTGTTAAATAATGAGATGGATGATTTTGCTGCTGCTCCTGGGGTGCCAAATTTGTATGGTTTGGTGGGGGGTGAGGCGAATGCTATAGCTCCCAGAAAAACTCCTTTATCTAGTATGACTCCTACTATTGTTACGGAGAATGGTCGGTTAATTATGGCGACTGGTTCTCCTGGAGGAAGTACAATTATTACGACGATTTTGCAGGTTGTCTTGAATGTGTTGGAGTATCAAATGAATGCTGCGGAAGCTGTATCTGCTCCACGTTTTCATCATCAATGGTTGCCAGATAAGTTGAGGTTGGAAACAGGAGGGTTTAGTGAGGCAACTGTGAATGAATTGAAACAGCGCGGACATAATGTGCTAATGCGAGATGGTTGGGGTAATGCAAATGTAGTTGTGGTGGATGAGAGTGGAATGTTGGAAGCAGCGGCAGATCCTCGTGGAGAAGGGGAGGCAATGGGGAGTGGGGAGTAGGGGAGTAGGGGAGTGGGGGAGGTGGGGGAGGTGACCAATTTGCTTGTTTTGGCTGAGGCGATCGCTTCTAGCCCACATTCTGCACTTCAAGTTGTAGTATCAAGAGTAGTATAAAAATTGGTAGATTAATAAGTATTTATACTGTATAACTCCTATTCATTGACCTTTCCGTTAAGTCAAATTCTCATATAGAATCCGGTTATATAGTATATGTTTATAACTATACTTCAATCTCCCGACACTTCCCCTTCTCCCAACTCTTCCCCAACTATAGCGCTACGCGCAATTCAAAAGTCAAAAGTCAAAAGTCAAAAGTAATCCCTGACTGAGTTTGAGCATTTATAAATGTCCTAACCTATTTGCGTACTGCTATATATAATAAGTATTCAAACGGATTTTATATCACTCAAATATTAAGCATAAATACTTGGGTGTTGCCAGATAATTAGCTAGAATTATTCCCTACTGACTACTGACTATTGACTACTGACTACTTGCACTTGTATGACATTTTGAAGTGGGGAATGTAGGTTCTATTTATGAAGCGATCGCTCTATTACTCGACTTACAATCAATCAATGGATCGGGAAACTACCAAGCCATTGTGAGATGCCCGGATTGCCTTATCCCAAATTTTGGACGAGGCGAAAACCAATGTGAGGTTTGATATTATCTATAGAAATAAGCTTGTCTGAGTCGCCGGACAATTTCTCCATGAACTTCACTGCGAATGCGGTTGCCACGCTGACATTGTTCCAATTTCACATTATCAACAAAAAACTTCACAGCCATATTAATATTAGTAGTACCAAAATCAACTCCCGACACATCTTGCATCCAAATTTTCGGAGATTGCCACAAATCATAAGTTTGAAATCTCTCTTCTATCCATGTCCATAATTCTTCAGTATAATCATCCAATTTTGTTTCTGAAAAACCCCGATTAGCATTAACAATTTGCTGTAATAACTTGTTCATTCTCTTGATTAAAAAATATATTTTTCTTTCCCACTCATTTTCTAAAACTTTATTATCTGTATGAATTAAATCTGGGTCTTTTTGCCAGTTTCGATACCAATTTCTCAGCAAGTTAATTAAAGCATCTTCATCCATCTTCTGTGATTCTTGCAAATATAATGACTTTTGTCCTTTTTCTTTTTCTGATACTGTTTCCAACCCTACCATTCTCACTATATCTAAATAATAACCTTGAATTTCTCTAACTTCTCCCGAATCTAATCCTTGCATTTCCATAACCTTAATTTTACTAACTAATTCTGTAATTGCTTTCTGAATTTGTTCTAGTTTAACTTTAACTCTTTCCTCTGCTCTGAGACGTCGATGACCAGCGTCTTTTTTCGATAAAAGATTATCTTCACCTTCTAATAATTGATCTGTAACTCTGTAAAAATTGTCTATAGCTACCAACTTTTTCTTGATCTCTCCTAGTGTATCTGGATGGCTTAAAATCACTTCTTCAATAATTTTGGTAGCTTGATTGGGGTCGCTATCAGCTCTGATTGGTACAATAATTGTATAATAATAGTTAGAATTAGGACGACTAAAATTAATCAAGTTTTGACTTTGTAAAGCAGCGTTAGGCACTAACAAGTCACAATGACTTTCAATTAAATATAAAGTTGTTAACCTAATTCCAATAGATTTAATTACAGCGACTGAGCCATTTTGTAAAGACACAACATCACCAAATTGAAATGGTGTATCTACTAATAATACCAAACCACTAAAAAAGTTAGATAAAATATCTTTCAGTGCAAAACCGAGTACAAACGTAATGCCGCCAAATGCAACCCATAACCCACTTAAATCTATTCCTAATGTTTGGAGGAATAAAAAACCTCCTATCAAGTAGACTAAAATTGGTAGGGTATTTTTAATCAGGGGAACTAAGACATCATCCCAGTCTGCTTCTGTTTTTTCTGCATATTTGCTGAGAGAATAAGCAATTACCTCCGTAAATAACTGATTGATTAAATAAGTGGTTACAGCAACAATTCCGGCTGTTAATAATCTTTGAATAAAAGGTAAATTTTCTAACAAATTTAAACTGTAAGTTAATACTTTAAGAGCAATTAGTACAAAAAGTATTAGTAGAGGAGTTTGCAAAATGTTTAGAGTTAAAATACCTATTTCATTACTTGAACGGCGAAAGAAAGACTTGAGCGCGGAGAATACTACAATATATAAAAAGAATCCTAAAGCTATTCCGACCGCTAAAAGTCCCCCCTCTTGCAGCCAAGGGAGTGAGTATATATCTGAAGAATTTGATGTTTGTAAAAGTGTCAACATAGTCTAAATTAATTTTAATAAAGGGACTTAATTAATCTTCTGGCTTTCTCTACTTATTGAGAACACGGCTCGAGAAGGGTGATAGGGAGGCAAGCAATACGCCATAGAAATATCTCCAGAGTATGGAGAAAAAATATTAGATAAACTTCGCTATCTTCAAGTTTATATGTGTCATTTCAGTTATCAGTTCGGCGACAGCCGTTAACGTAGTTATGCGCCAGCAAAACCTTAAAAGGGGAGGCTTGAGACCTTATTTTTTGGTCAATAAATAAGTTATGTTCATTGGTTTAAAAAGTTAATTTGGTTCAGGTAAAAATTGGCTTTCATAGGGTTGGTTTCATTGAATAAGTACCTGGACAGAATTAATTTAATATTTTGGCAGTGGTAGGGAAGAGTCAAAAAGTAAGATATAAGGGGAAATATAGCCGATTAGTAAATAAACGGTAAATACACAAATAATTTTGTCTACCTACTTATGTCAAGTTTTGTTTGAGCATTCAACATTTCTGGCTTTCTATGATTCATCCAATTTGAGTTCTTGACAAGTGAGAGCTTGGTATTGTTGGCGTTTGAATTCTTTGAAACCAGGAATCAGATCGCAGATACGCTTCCAATTAGGATTTTTGGATTTATCGAAGCGATCGAGATTTGTTGGAGCAGAATGTTCTTCTTCTTGGTGATAGCAGTAAATAGAGGGTAAGTACAGGGGTTGACAGTTAGTTCGAGTGATGATGCGATAAGCAAAATCAATATCTTCATATCCCCAATGTCCATCATATTCTTCATCAAATCCACCCGCTTCAATGGCACTCTGGGTTTGAAAAATGGTATTGCAACCATGAAAGAATGCCCAAGGATGAGGAGTCGTCCCTAATTTTTTGAGATAAGGAAGTCTTCGATCTTCAATGCGATTATAGTTAGAAGAACTTGCAATGGGAACTGCTTCTGTTAGTTTGTTCCATGTCAGTGGCTCAATATCACCACGACTGATAAAAATACGTTCTGCTGTTAATAAAACATTTTTATCTCGATTTGTTTTATTGAGATCGGCACTTAGGTTTGTTAGATAGTCGGGAGGTAAGATAATGTCGGAGTCTAGAGTAATCATCCAAGGATATTGGCTGAGTTTCAAGCCAAGATTACGAGCGCGACTTAGAGCGTAGGTCGTTTTTAATTTAGGCTGCTTAATTAAGTAGAGATTCAGCTTGTCTTTGTAGGCTTCATAAAGCTCATCAAGATTATCCCGACTTGAATTATTATCTACTAAGATAATCTCAAATGGAATAGATTTTTCCTGCCAAAATAAGGATTGCAGTGTATTATTGAGAGCAGCCTTACCATTGTAGCAAGGAATTACAAAACTAAACATAGATACAGATTATTGAGTAAATTGCATGAAGACATAATCAGGCTTAATATCTTGAGATAACAACTTTTTGTTCACTAAAGCTGTCTTGATCCCATAATCAAGCGCACCTTTGATATCAGTATAAAGTGTATCACCTACCATAACGATACCTGCCTTATTTACAAAGTTGACATGGGAATGAGCTAGGGCAAATATATCTGGAAAAGGCTTGCCGATATAAATCACCGATCCACCCAATTGTTTATACATTTGGGCAACTGAACCTGCACAGAATTGTTTTTTTCCGAGCAGTGAAAGGGTATGTAAATCAGGATTTACACATAGCATCGTCACTTTTCTTTCTAGAAAGACTTGAAAATCTTGAGCAGACTCAAAAGCAGAATCTGTTGCCGTTAGCAGTATAAATTCTGCCTCTTCAGGTTGGTTAACTCGCGAGTAGGGTAAACCCTGCAATAACTGCTCATGTTGAGCCTCACCCATGTAATAATAACGGGAACCAACAATTGTTTGATTAGTACCTGTCTCAGCAGAAAGCAGATATCGAGTTGTGTCTCCAGAAGTAACAATGGCTTGATAAAGTATTTGGCTAATACCCAGGCATGAAAGTTGGTCAGACATGGATTCTCCCATTGTCGGTGTATTGCTGATCAAGACAACGGTTTTTCCCTGACTCTTGAGAAATGTGAGCCACGCTATGGCATAGGGAAAGCATCGCTCACCATCTATTAACACACCCCATAAATCAATAAAAAAAACATCGAATTTATCGGCGAGTTCATCCCAGAAATTAATAAAACTATTAACGATCATAATGCTTCAAGATAGGACTAGAATTGATAGAAAGATTAGAAAAGAAATCTAGGGCAACTACAGCTTGTTCGACTAGCATTCCCAAACCATTAATTGATGATTTAGTCCCAGAAGCGAATGCCCATTTCTGAAATATCGTGTGTTCGGCAATAATGAAGCTACGATCCATTGCCGTTGCCTTGTTATCTACTTTGTCTTTAAAATGCGTCATCATGCCAGTCCCAGTTTCGCTTATCCTCTTGGATTTTTCTAAGTGCGACCATTCTATTCTCTTGATCTTCCCCAACCACTCCCACTTCTTCGTAACACGGGTAATTCTTTAAGAAATCAACAACACGCTTCACTGATGGAAAGTGTACATCATCAATGGCAAGGATACCCCCTACTCTTAGCAGTCGAGTTGTATAGAAGCAATCTAGCAGTGTATGATCGAAAGTGTGCCATCCGTCTATAAAAATGAAATCAAATTGACCTTCATTGGTTTCTAAGAGTTTTGGAAGCGCAAATTCTGATTTCTTTTCGATTAGGCTGTAGAAATCAATTCCTGCAGCCTCCAATTGCTTTATTCCAACACCATCCCATTGGGTATTTTGGAAAGGATCTATAATAGTGTGTGAAGCGCCCGACCGTTGAATTGTGCCTGAGCAAATATATAGCGAGGAAAGTCCGTATGCACAGCCGACTTCTAAAGTGTTGCGGATCGTGGAATCACTATTAATGATAGAAAGTAAAAACTCACCTTCTTCGTGATCGATACTGGAGTGTAGTTTATGAGCTTTCCCACTACGCCCTACAACCGAGTCCGCTTCATAGATATTCTTAATAAATTCGTTCATGTTAAGCCTCTTCATTTTTCCAGCTAACCTATAATTCTAATTTGACAAGTGATAGATTGGTATTGTTGATGTTTGAATTCTTTGAAACCGAGAATCTGATCGCAGATGCGCGTCCAATTAGGATTTTTGGATTTATCGAAGCGATCGAGATTTGTTGGTGCAGATCGATCGCCGAGTTTATGCCAGGAATCAATAAGACTATTGACGCTCATAATGCTTCAAGATTGGAGTAGAACTGATAGAAAGATTAGAAAAGAAATCTAGGGCAACTATGGCTTGTTCGACTAGCATTCCCAAACCATTAATTGATGATTTAGCCCCAGAAGCAAATGCCCATTTCTGAAATATCGTGTGTTCGGCAATTTTGTAAGCACACTCCAGACAATGAGTATCTGGGCCAATGATAGCTGGATTTAAAGGTAAGTGATGTCCCTTAATACTAGCTGACGTGGCATTGATGATAAAATCGAAAGGCTCTTGAGGAATATTTTTATAAGTGCAAGTGGCGATCGCATCAAAGGGAAAATCCCGTTTAATTCTTTCAAGACGTTCTTGATTTCGATTACAAATTAAGATGCTTTTAGGACCCTGGTTAATAAGCTCCATCAACATTCCCCGCAACACGCCACCAGCACCTAAGACTAATAATTTCTTGTCCCGAAAAGATAGTCTATGGTTATCCTTGACATCTCTCATAAAACCTTCTCCATCAGAATTATCACCATAAAATACTCCTTGTTCGTTGCGAATAATATTAACCGAACCCGCTTGACGGGCACGCTCTGTTAAAACATCGCACAATTCAAAAGCTTGAACTTTATAAGGTACGGTGATGCAAATGTGGGTTCCTGACTGAGATTTTAGGTCTAACATCTTTGCTTTTAATTCTTTCGGCTCCACTTCAAACTGTCGAAGTTTCAGGTCAATTCCCTGTGAATGACAGCATAATCTGTAGACTTCTCCTAAACGACTATGAGAGAGAACACGTCCGAAATAGGCAAGTTTAAATTCTTGGATTGAGCTAACAGCAGTTGGATACTTTTGCGTGTATACCATGAGTTAAAAAATTTAGATTGTACAAATGTTTTCTTGGACTAGCAGTAATAGCTAGCCTTGGGATGGGCTTTAGAGTTTCGACAATTTTTAAACAATTTCATCCTGACTCAAGATTTGTTTGCTTGCACTTTGACTCAACTGAGCTAAGTAAATTCCAGTTAAAACAACAAAGAAAGCTATCCCATTCATAACCGTTAATTCTTCGGCAAAAATAATCCACGCTAAAAAGCTCGTAAAAATCGGTTCGAGCAATATAAAAAGAGAAACAAATCCTGAAGAAAACTGCTTCAAGCTATAAGCCATAATTCCTTGACCAATAACTTGACAGAAAACGCCCAGCCCAATAGCGACTAACCATCCGTTCGTTGAAGAAGGAAAAAGTTGATTTTCAGTCAGCAAAGTTGCCGGAAAAACAACTAATAGTTCTATACTGCAAGCCCAGAGAAGCACTGTAGTTGTCGAAAATTTTTCTCGTAGTTTTTCAACAAGCATATAAGTCCCTGCATAAAACCAAGCAGAAAGTAAAGCAGCTAGATCGCCTATCAGGTTATCTGGAGAAATCTGGAAATCTTCTATGCTAATTGAAATCGTTCCTCCCAGTCCGAGAACTAAACCGCTCAAAAAGTAATAATCAAATTTTTTGCCTAAAAACAACCATCCAGTCAAAGCGACAAATAATGGCATTAAATTATGGAGTAAATTAGAGTTGGTAACGCTAGCTTCTGTTAAAGACCAGGCCCATAACAGTACGCAAGGTACGCTAATCAGACCAGACATTACACTCAGAACTATATCTTTCTTCGTGTAAGTTTCGGGTTGAATGGAAACACCCTCAATGATTTGGGAGCGTGCTTTCGCCAACGTTTTCCAGACTACTAAAGCAATAATCGCAATCCAAAGACGATTAAAGATAGTTGCAAAAGGACCCAGTTCGTTTTCACTGAGTCGAATCAGAATTGAAGCTGAAGATAAAATCAAAACGGCAGTTGACAAGAGTATCAATCCCATCCAATTTGCTCTTGCTGTTGTTTGTGTGTGTGACATTATTCCTGAAATTATCGGCTTGATTTAGCTCCGAATTTGGTAGAGTTCAGATTCATCTTGTTTCCTCAGTCAAAAAATCATTTCATCTTATTAGACATCTCCAAAAATAAAAAATCCAATCAATTATTATCCATAAATTATCAATTATTCCCATCCTGGGAGGTGTTAGGGGTGGGTTGCCAGATGAGCTGTTGCCTCTTTTCTGGAGATGTCTATTGACTAACTTCCTGACGAGGACTCGATACAGCTAAATAAATACCGAATAAGATAATGAAAAAAGATATAAATTCGGATTTAGTCGGGTACGTTAGACTATCGATTGGTTTCCTTTTCCAGGTCTAGATGAATCAAATCGCCGTAACGCACCCCAACCTCATACTAGCTATGAAGTTGCTTCCTGAACTTCTCTGTAATTAGACTTTTGGGGATCTAAAGTACACAAATATTCTTTGTCATTAATAACATCTAGAAAAGAACGAACATAATACCTTTCATCTGCTAAATTTTTACTCAAAATGCTAGGATTACTACTACCTTTTGTAATAGCAACACTCCTAATAGCAGCTTCCTGATTAAAGTCATCTCCTGGTACTCCAGGTCCAATTATTACCCACAAAGTATCAGAATTATGGCTTTGATCGATTACTTTTTGTACTCGTAATAGTTCTGGTAAACGATAGCGCTTGCCAAAGTTTTCTCTGACCCCATCATCTAAATATATTCCTCCTTGTTGTAGTTTTTTAAGTATCTGAATTAGAAGGTCTGAGTAAGCAAAATTTCCTGTATTTTTATCATCAACTAAATATGTTGTTCCTCTAATAGAAAATACAAAAGCTAGAGAATTATCAGATAGTTTAGATATTTCTGAGAAATCACCTACTAGCATCCCTATAGGGTTGATAGATAAATACTCATAAATATTGGAATTAATCACATCAGGGTTAATGTGATTTTCAGGATTATTACTTAAACTCTTAATATATTCAGATGCAGATGGCTGCAGATCGTGAAGAAAGATTTTATTGGGATATTCCCTTTGCTCGGAGGTCAAAGGAATGACTCCAAATTCGGATGGTACGCCAACTGCATCACTTAGTTTAATATTAATCTCTGACAAAGCTGGAATTAAGTTATTAACATCCGATTGAATCAGTGAAAGAAACTTTTGATCGTAATTTAGTTGCTTTGAAGTAGTAGTTCCTTTTTCTAGACTTAGTATTTTATATACATAGTCAACTACTTCGCTTTTAGCTTTTTCAGAAAGACTTTTATATTCTAAATCTACCTCTAAAATTTCTCCGATTAAAGAACGTACAGGAAAGTGAATCATGTCATTTATCGAGAATAAAGAGAAGAAACTTTTTATTGCATCATTACTTCTGATTTCACTAGCTGCATAACCACATCCTGAACCAAGTTCTAATATAACATCACCAGAGTTACATATTTCTTGCATAGAATCAATTAACTTTAGTAGATCGATACCCGATCTTTCTCTATATTCCTGAAGATTTCGATCTACACGCCAAAATATTTCAGGTACTGGACTTAGTAATTTTTGCTGGCTCATATCCCTGAAAAGTTGTGCTTTTAATAAGCTGTCACTATTAACATTTTCAACTAATAAAAGATGATGAGCAAATTTTCTCAGGTCTATATCTTTTTGGTTTTGCAAAAGATAAAAGCAATCAATAGCTGTAGAGTTTTTTTCCTGTTTTGTACTTTCCATAGGATAACTTTCTCCTTAAGTAAATTTATTGACTAGATGATTGTTTTTTTTGGTATGAAATCAAGACTTTCTCAATATCAGATTAACGTTAGATAAAATCCGATATTTATTGGTTTTACCTTTTGCGATAAACATGAAACTTTTTACTTTCATCAATACCAACAAAACTAAAGCCAGCTTGTTCCATAATTTCTGGTTTCTTCCATTGCTTAATGTAATTCAGACTAAGTTTTTGTTGAGCTAATATTTCTCCGTCTTTCTTAAAGAAATAACTCTTTTCAATGGATTCAATTTCATCATTTTCCGCTATTTTTTCTATCTCCTGAGAATAAACAATTCCTGTAGGGAGATTTTGTTGATAATTTTTCTGTTCTCCCTGAATACTCAACAGTAATAACCCATTTTGACCAAGGTGTTGAGCAACATTAGCTAGTCCCTTAATATCCTGCTCAAGACCTTTGATATGACTTCCTATATCTGTCCGATCGCCTCTTTGGTTTATTACCCAGACTCCTCCACTGGAAACAGCAATATCAAAAGTTTCTTGTAAGTTCATATCACAGACATCTGCTGCTACTAATTTCCCCCATTCTCCCAATCTCTTTCTAGCAATTTCTAGCATTGGTGTAGTAATATCTACTCCGGTAAATTCAGCTTCGGGAGCAAGTGCTTTTAATTTTTCCGCTAATAGTCCTGTTCCTACACCCAATTCCAGTATTTTTTTTCGGTCATCTTTGATCAAAGGGTAGACGGCATTGGCCATTCCTTCATAATCGTAATAGCCTTGGGTCATCAAAAGATCGTAATAATCGGTAATGCGAGTATATTCATTCATAGTTAATTTTCCACTTAGTAAATTAGATCAAAATTCAAGCTCTTTACCAGAAGGAAAAGATGACAAATTATTTCAGAAAAAGCCAGATATAGGAATAGAGTTAATAGACAGCAGTCTTAGCAGAGGCCACCGTCCAGGAATAGTTTTAATTGATGGTGGTTATGGCAATAATACAACATTTCTGAAAAAACTCGAAGAAAGGGAATTAAAATACTTAGGAAAAATCGCCAAAAATCGAAAAATAGTAGTTAAACAAAAATCCAACGAAGAAATAGAAACTAGAATAGATGAATTATCTAAAAGTATACCAATAGAGAAATTTGAACAAGTTATCTTAAGTTTAGAAAAACAAAAAAAAGTTTGGGTGACGACATTTACAGCATCGACTTCACGCCTTTTTGGAGAAAGAACATTTGCTATCGTTATGAATGCTAGTTCTGTAGAATAGGCCACAGAAGTTGATTATTTTATTACCAATGTTGAGCCATCAAAAGCAACATCTGAGTGGATAGTAAATAGCTACTCAAACAGAAATTGGATAGAAGTTTTTTATCGAGAAGCGCTCATGATGGTTGGGGTTAAGAGAATATCAAGTAAGAGATAAATGGAGTCTAGAACGCCATTTTATATTGGTATTTTGTGCCTATACTTTTATCATTTGTCATAAGTTAACTGGGGGATTACGAAGGCAATGGGCTAACAAACCTTTGAAGACCTTTACTGAGGCTTTAGAAGCTTTTCGTACAGCTATGTCTTTCCGTTTTTTTGATTGGTTGGCTAATAACCGCGACGTATTTGCCTCTCACAGAGAGAGTTTGGGCTATATTTGGGGTTAAAAGTTGTGTAAGTCCCAATAACCAAAAGCATTTTTTAAAGTATTTACCAGTTGAAAATCCGTTACTTTAGGAAACACTGGAATATATTTCATGCTCTCGTCAAAGTTGCGACCGATAACTTCACCATAGTAAAATTTATCTTCAGGGATAACTTCGACAATCTTCTCCAAATCTTCCACAGAAATGTGTTTGACAGCATCAAAGCGGAAACCATCTACTCCAAGAGCAATTAGTTTTTGCATATACTCATGCTGTTTCTGTTGCACATAAGGTAAGTCTGTCCTCAAATCTGGCAATCCTTCCCTGTCATTTGGACTGCATAACCAATTATTTTCAACTTCGTATGGATTTTGGTAGTTTGCAATACATTTTGCCTCGCGGAAATATTCCTTTTTTGGGTAGAGCGGATATGCTTGAGGGAAAGGTGCAACATCTTTATAAAAACGATAATTAGCCATGTGATTAAAGACCACATCGGCAATAACTTTAATTCCCCGTTCGTGAGCAGCGTCAATCAAATTCTTTAAATCTTGCTCCGAACCTAGATTTCCCTCTAGAACATAATCAAATGGCTGATATTGAATGTACCAGTATTTGTCTGAAGTGCAGGCATCATCATCCCGTGAGGGTGTTTGATTGGGAGGGGAAATTTGAATATAGTTATATCCTGCTGCTTGAACTTCAGGCAGTTTTGCTGTGACATTGACAAAACACTCATCGAAAGCGTGGTAGATAACATCTGCTTTGGTAGGAGTAGGATTGGAGGTTAGTCCAATAATTACTGCCAGCAAGCAGGTACAAACTAACGTTATTAGAGAACTGAAGGTTAAACGATTTTTGGTGTCCATAAATACGATTCCGGTTTCTACAATAGATGAGGGGGAGTGAGGTTGAACATCAGAAATATTATCTGCTTTCCCAACATTAAAAAACAACAAAGCAGGGGGAACATCTTGGGGAGCCAAACCCACCTCAGTTGCTTCTGTACCGCTCCCAATGAGAGAATTACATTGTTTGGCCTAAATCCTAATTCATATTTATAAATGTTAGGAGAATACCCGCACCGTTTTGATCAACGCTGCATAGATACAGCTTTTTAACCCGATCTTGTCAAGCGCTTCGCACAATTCGTAATTTATAATTCGTAATTATTTGGTTACCATTTCAGCATCGTGACTGCGTATCTTGTCTATAAGCTCAGAAAAGGTAAGCAATTTTACATTGTTTTTACTTAACCAGTCTCGATCGTAAATCTGATCTAGATAGTTAGCACCAGTGTCTGGTATTACAGCTAGAGCTGATGTCATGTTATGTCATTGCAGCATCTAGATTCAATGACGGATTGTAGTAGGGAAGGTGGGCAATGCCCACCCTAAAAGCTACTTCAAGCAATTACGACAAAGGATGGCTCTAGTGAGCAGGTAATGGAACTGGTTATGACTTACACGGGAAATCATCGTCAAACTCTTGGGGAGTCTGATAATATTGACCGTGGGGGAAATATTCGCCCATAACATCCTCTTCTTCACCAGGCTCTGTGGTTTTATGGGGTGCGTATTCAAAGTCATTGAGAGGCAGTTGCCAACGGTTCCGGACCTCGCCTAGGTACATATCTCCAAACCCATCACCAGAGGGTGGAAACTCTAACCAGGCATAACCACATTCATACCGTGCATTCTGCGGACGGTAGGATGGCCGACTGACAACTATGGTGTAATCACCGTTTTCATCCACTGGAATCTCTTCATCAAAGACGCTATCAATAACTCGCGCCCGAGACAGCGGCTCGTCTGTCGCCCAAGAAAAGTAACGCATTTCAGCATCTGACGTGTCAAAGGCTTCATCCCCAAAATAGGTCGTGGGAGTCTTGGGTTTTTTGCCTCGCAAGACCAGGACTTCGCCAAAATTGCGATCCATCCACGTCACCAGATAAACCGTTGTCGAATTGATAAATCCGCCGGAACCGACATTCGGATCTACAGGGGGATCGCACTTATCTGCGTTGTCAGGACCTTCCTCGAAGTTGGCACAGAAATTATACTTTGCAGTCCACTCACGCATAATTTCGGGAGGATCTTGAGCTGGCCAGGTAACAGGTCGGTCTTGGTTATACCACTCTGTTCGATCGCGCTCTGCCTTATAAGCAACCGGATCGAATGCTGGAGTGGGATAAACACTACTCATATCGCCAGTGAACTTAGAGTATTCGGGGCTGCAAAGTGCATCACCCGCAATTTCGCTACCATCTGCCAGAACAATCTTTGCCTCTGGTAATTCTGTACCACCAAGCAGGTTTGTCCCCTTATCGCCGACAAAGATTCGCATCACCACGATATACCCGATATTGGGGAACTCTTTCTCCCCAAGATATAAGGTATTGGGTTCGAGCTTCAATTTTTCTGCCAACTCAGGGAATTCTTCAGCAACCTTTTGTTTTAATTCAGGAAAGTTCTCAGGAAGCTCTGTCAATTTTTCTGCTAATTCAGGGAACTCCTCAGCAACCCTTTTCAACTTTTCTGTCAACTCAGGGAACTCCTCAGCAACCCTTTGGTTGAATTCAGGAAAGTTCTCAGGAACCCATTTCAGGGTATAATAACGATTCTCTGCTGTACGATCCTCACCGTCTCGGAATGGGTTAATTGACCCTTCGTCAGGTTCAATCTGATAATCGACGATCTGCTGATCCCCTCCAACTAAGGTCGCTGAATCTGGATCGTAAAAGTAACCGCTAAATGTCATCGAACGAGCGTGAGGAAATTCACCCGTGACCTCAAGATGACTACCCTCAGGGAGAGAAAATAAAGCGGTTGGATAGGCGGATTGCTGATCTGGATAGAAGGCGTTGTGGTACGGGTCAGCACCAACAGTCATTTTCCAGAAACAGTTTTCTATAGGAACGGGGGGGCGAAACTCCCGACCGATATTAGCTGGATCGCCATCGCGGTCAAAGGGATCTCCTGTTACTTGGGCAAGAACAGGACCTGTGGGTAATATGATATTTCCAAGGAGGAGAGAGGTAGCGATCGCCACTACGACCACCGTTCTCCAAATTCGATTCAAAATCATCGGTAAAACCTGATAAACGAAACTAATATTTGGAAACTTTGTTGTTTAGCTCTTCAACAAAGCTAATTTTCCTAGCCTTACAAGGCCATCATTGAATCACGGTGGGTCATGCCTACTCTGTGACTTAAAAATTACTTTAGTAGTAAGCTATCTCTGTGGATGATCAAAAATTATAACTTTCTCAGTTATAGAAATTCTTCATTCTTTTTGTTTTACCTATTAGTTTTAATTATTATTACTGTCGATGGATATAAACAATAGTAAAATTTCCCAACCTGAAGATGCTCCTGGGATGGGCAATCCGAAGATTATCTCCAAATCCTTTAGAGATGTGGAGAATTTCAAAGAGTTTTTTGAGTATAAAAATAAGGAAATAATACAACTCACCCCTGGTTCTGTTAAAGCTGAGTTTTTGTCGATTCAGGTTGGTGACTTATTTTTCGTATGTAATCAGGTGAACCAGGGATTTCAATTTTCAGGTGAGGGGAGAAAGGAATACATTTCTTTTGCGATAATTTGGTCTGAGAATGAAAGGGAATATTACTCTTTCCGTCACCCTATCGCACCTCAAAGGACTCTTTTTGGTTTCAATAACACTGAAGCACACGACATATTTCCTCAGGGTGGAGCATTGACACACATTATCATCCCTGTTAACACTTTTGATACTTATGCAGACAAACTACAACGCCACGATCTAGACGATAATTTCCGGAATAAAAATCATGTAAATTTGCTTCTAACTGGGATGAAAGAAATAAAAGATTATCTGAAACCACTGATTTGGTTAGCAATACACCAACCGACTTGGTTTCAAAACCCTAAAATTGAAAAACTCATTACCGATGATTTCGTTCCTTTGTTGATTAGTAAGATTCCCATGAAGTTAAATTCTAAGTCTTTTCTCAAACCTTCCCGAAGAGAAAAGTTGATTAGTCAAGCAGAGAAAAAAATGTTAGCTAATTTAGATAAACCTCTGACTTTAAAACAACTAGCTGAAAATTTAGGCTCCAGCAGTTGTGCGTTATCTTTTGGTTTTAAAGACTTATTTGGCTTGAGTCCGATGCGTTATCTCAAGATACGACGACTCAATGCAGTACGACAACACCTGAAAGCAAGCGAACCCGAAAATTGTACTATAGCTATTCTCGCCAGTGAATTTGGGTTCTACAGTCCGAGTCATTTTACTAGAGATTACAAAACCATGTTTGGGGAGTTGCCTTCAGAGACATTGCGAAAGACTGCAAAATAAGGCGAACGCTTGTTCTTTGATTGAGTCAATGCTCTCATCTCAGACACATTTGAACGGGAACAACAAACTTTAATAGTACCTAAATGAAACTTTTATTCCACTATAGTTGATGTTGGGTTTCGTTACCTCAACCCAACCTACTAATACTGCACCTCATTAGACATCTCCAGAAAAGAGGGAGTAATGAGTAATGAGTAGGAAGTAGGGAGTAGGGGGAAAGAATTGAGGTTTTATACTTGATAATTGATTTTATTTTTGATTTTTGGAGATGTCTATTGATAATTTATGGATAATAATTGATTTTATTTTTGATTTTTGGAGATGTCTATTAGTACGGAATCTGTTGTAGTTTTCATTATCCATTATCCATTATCCATTATCCATTATTGAGTCGAGCTGCTTCTAAAATCAAACGTTGTTCGGCACGAGCGATCGCTTGATAAGTCTGCTGAACAGCATTCACATTAACAGAAATGGAAGTAATACCCCACCGAATTAAATCATCTATTATTTCTGGGTACAAAGCAGGAGCATCACCACAAATAGAACAAGGAATACCAGCAATTTTAGCTTGAGAAATTAATTGTTTAATTGCTCTCATTACTGCTGGATGACGAGCATCAAAAGCACTTTTCATTTCTTCTTTTTCTCGGTCTACACCTAACAATAATTGGGTTAAATCATTAGTGCCAATAGCAATACCTTGTACACCTGCTTTTACATATTCAGGTAATAAGAATAAAACTGATGGTACTTCTGCCATAATCCAAATTTGAAAATGATTTGGTTTATATTTCCATTTGTTTTCAATTCGACTCCGACAAAATTGAAATTCTTCTACGGAACGTACAAAAGGCAAGATTAAATGAACATTACTATAACCTAATTTATGTACTTGAGATAAGATATTTATTTCTAAATCTAGTAACCTCGGCTCTAGCATATAACTAAATGTGCCATGCTGTCCTAATATGGGATTATAATAATTAGTTTCATAGGAAAAATTGAATTCTTGAGCTAGATTTTGAGGATGAATATTTTTACTAAACTGATTACCTTGATTACTAGAAGAATTTAGAGGTAATTGTTCTTGTTTTTCAGTTAAATTTTTTTCTTGATAACTAGAATTAAATAATCCCAGATCGAGAGAACGGTAAAAAACTGGTTTAGAAGCAAAAGCAGCAGCAAATTGACTAAGATGCTGCACCATTAAATCTATTAATTCTGATTGACGACCTTGTTGTATCCACTGTAAAGGATGACGGTTTTCTAACAATTCAATTGCCATTAATTCCGACCGTAATAATCCTACTCCATCTATAGGTAAACCTTGAGCTTTTTTAATTGAATTAATTTGACTGATATTCACAAATAATTTACTGCCAATGGGAAAAAAATTTTGAGGATGAAGAGGATTTTCTGCTACTTCTATATCTAGTGTTTGAGGATTATTTTTCTGTTCTTTAAGTAGATGTACTGCTCCACTATTACCATTAACTAATAGATAGTTACCTGTTTTGATTATCTGAGTAGAATTGGTAGCTCCGACAATAGTAGGAATCCCAAGTTCTCTAGCTAAAATTGCAGCATGACTTGTCATACCACCTTGTTCAGAAATAATTCCAGCAGCATTTTTTAGTAATGGCAAATAACTAGGAATAACTGCCGATACAACTAAAATTGATCCTTGAGGAAATTCTTCTAATTGTGGAGCTAAACTCTGAATAACTATGGCTTTAGCTGTTACTTTCCCTGCTGATGCTGGTATGCCGGTAATAATAGGATAATCAATATTTACAACAGATTGTGATTTTTCTTCTGTTGTTAATTTAGGCAATTCCTCTAAATTTTGAGAGTATTTTTCAAGTCTTTTAAAATCTGTGATTAATAGTTGAGTATCGGCATTATCATCCCTTTTAAATAAACTCCATTTAAAACAAAAATCAGTCGGGAAATTATTGATTATTTTCTGAATTAATTCAAGTAATAATTGTAGGTGGTTATCTGCTAAAGCAAATTCTTTTTGTATATCTTCTGGTAAGAAAAAAGCTTGCACTGCTAGTAAGGTATCAGGGATAGGCATTTGAGGATGATAAATTTCTTGCCATGTATTGGTATAGCTTACTTTTGCAATAGTTTTATTAAGGTTATAACCTATAATTTTATTCCCTAATTTTTTGTCTTGTATAGTGTTATTTTCAGGAGAAATTAGATAAGAGTCGGGGATAATTTGCCCCATTTCAATAGATATTCCTAAACCATGAGTTGCTTGAATTTCCCAATTATCTGGAAAAATTTGAATACTTCCTGAAGCGATCGCTGATTGTAAAGGTTGTACTAAAACTACTGGTTGAAGTTGTTGAATATCAATGTGGTGATTATGCCAATATAATAAACTTTTAGCCTTGAATATTTCTGCCCATACTTGTTTAATTCCTTGGATAAATTCTGCCGATCTAGCTTCACAAATTGTTGGTTCTAATATCCCAAAAGTTTCCAGGTTAGGAGCAGCTAAATAAGGCTGAAAAATTAATACTTCGGCATTAAGATTATTAATTGCAGATTCTAAAGATGAGACTAACTCGAATGGTAGATCGGTATAGATGATATAGTAATTAATTGATTGAGAAATCTGTTGTAATTGTTGATGGTCATTAATATTAAAATGTAAAGAAGAATGAGGGAAATCAGCTAATAAAGGGTCTGACCAATCAATATGTTGTAAAAATTGCCAAAAGCTATTTGCTGGAATGACAAAACCGGGGTTAATTGGATAACCTTTCTCCATCAGGTTAGCTAAATAAAAAGCTTTTTCTCCCACTGTCTCCCGGTTTGATGATTGAAGTTGATTTAGCCAGTAAAACTTATACACAAAACTATCACTTTGCTTACGTCATTTCAGTTATCAGTTAACAATACCTCTGGCTGAAGCTAGAGGCTTGAAATACTGAAGTTGAGTTTTTTCATACCCTTTTAAGGCAGGGCTGTTTCAAAGTCAAATAAATAATCAATCAAGGGAAGTTGGGGGAACCCAGAGAAGGATTTGGGGATACAAGTAGGAAAAAGGGGTGATTTTTAGGGGTAGAGAGTGGGAAAAGTTCCCAAAGAATCTTGGTGAAACCAACGGAATTTCTGAAAAATCCATGGTTTTCCCCAAAATTATTTATCGATAAATTGGGGGAAAATCCAGGATAAAGCGTGGAAAATTCTCCCCTGCTCCCTGCTCCCCTGCTCCCCTTCTGCCTTAACCAAGAATGAAACAGCCCTGCCCTTTTAAGGGGATGCTTGAGACCTGATTTTTGGGCTTAAGTCTGATTTTATCAGTAAATAGTCTCCTCATGCTATACTAATTTCATAAAATATTGCTAAAGTTATGAAATAAAGGAAAAAAAATAGGGAGAGAGTAGTATATAAAAAAGATAATTTTTTCAAATTTATATGTGTTGTAAAGTCTTGGGTTAAAGGCAGTAATCACAGATTCAGAAATAACTACCTTTTTTTTAATTTAGTTTTAAATAAAAAGCCTATTATCATTTATATAAACATAAGGTAATATTGAAAAATTTAGATTTTTGTAGTCTCCTAATTCAGATTTGAGGGACTGACAACTGTTAACTGATAAGTTCATAAGCAAAATTAATTACACATCTTATTTATTCCCTGTGCCCTGTTCCCTCTCTCAAAACTGAAATGACAATGATTAAATTTATCTGGAGAAAAATACTTAAACCATTTCTAAATATATTTCTTAAAGCTAACTGTCCTCTTTGTCAGCGATCGGCAGATAGAGAATTTTGTCAATACTGCGAAAAACAAGTTTGGCGCTGTCAGTTTCCTGGTGGGGGAGAAATATTTCCTGGAGAAGTACCCGTATTTATTTGGGGTCAATATAAAGATAGTCTCAAACGAGCGATCGCTGCCATGAAATATGAAGATAACCCACAAATAGCAAGACCTCTAGGATATTGGTTGGCGGATGGGTGGTTAGCTTCCCCTGTAGCAAACCTTGACAAAGTAGTAGTTGTACCCATTCCCATGCACAAAAAAAAGCAGAGGGAACGAGGTTTTAATCAGGCGGAACTATTGGCCAATAGTTTTTGTGAAGCGACAGGTTTGCAGATACGGCGAAATGCTTTGGCAAGGGTGAAGCAAACCCAGGCATTATTTGGTTTGTCTCGTGGGGAGAGGTTGGAAACAGTTAAGGATGCTTTTGTGGTGGGAAAAGATTTGCGTAACCGTCGTCCCCGTGCCTCCGTTTTGTTGGTGGATGATATTTATACAACTGGTGCAACAGTGAATTCTGCTATAGAGGTTTTGCGGAAAGAGGGTATTAGGGTAGTAGGAGTATTGGCGATCGCGACTACGAAAAAACCTAGTGCTAAGAAACCACGGTTAAAAAGTCAGAAAGTGGTAAAAAAATCCAGCCCTAAAAAATAGCAATGAGATTTAAAAATGGGGGGGTAATATCATGTTCGGTTGAATACTTATAAATCATGATTGAAGGAGTCAGGAGTCAGGAGTCAGTAGTCAGGAGGGAAAGAGTAAATTTAGAATGAATAAGATTTATGATAACTAATTATCCGCAATTCGTAGCTCCCCCGGAGGGGGCACATGATATAAGTTGATAACAGTTTATATTCCTAAATACTGTTATATTTGATTTTTTAATTAAGATAATTTTGAGTAAGAATATAAATGTTTTTTTAGAACAATATTTTGATGATTTAATCATAAAATCATCTTTTGATAAAGGGCTCAATTTTTTAACAAATTCAAAAATATTAGAATAGAAACTATTGGATTTATCTCGCTAAAACTAAAAACTAATAATAAAAATTTTATGAATTCAACAAACTTAGTTTTTTTCTTAATTTGGGGTTTTTCTGGAGTATTTTTCTTTTTTGCTTTCTTGATTATTTGGCACAAACGTCGTTATGAACTCCAACCTTACTTTAACTATGGGTTATTAACTGGAGGTATTATTTTCGGTATGCAACTGTTGTCTATTTTATTAGGTATTGATATGAAAAGCTTATCATTAGGCCAAGTTTTTGGAATTATGATTCGGCTATTAATTGATTCTTTGAAAATGATGATTTTTACAACAGTTGGAATGGACTATGCTACTAAACTCGCCTATCCACGCTATTTACAAAACCATGTTTCTACAAGGAAAGTTAAAGACCATTTACTGAAACTTTCCCAATTTATAATTCCTACTTTGGCTATTACAGCATTCTCCATATTATACTCTATTATTTTATTTAAGTTTACTAACCCTGAACTTGCCTCCTCAATGAGGAGATTATTTGATGGCAACATGACCAGAGAGAATTATTCTGCTGCTAATTTTGTATTTTTCCTCGTTGCTGCCTTTAGTGAAGAAATTATTTATCGCTTAGGAATACAAAACTATTTAGCAATACATCTCAACTGGCGACATTCTCGCTACTGGTTGGCAATTTTAGTGACTTCAATACTTTGGACTATCGGACATACAGGTACTCTTAATCCTAACTGGGTGAAGTTTGCCCAAATTTTTCCAATTGGTTTATTATTAGGTTGGCTTTTTCGTAAATACGGTATTATAAGTTGCATTCTAGCTCACGGTTTATTTAACGTAATTATACCATTGTTATTAGTTATAGAAAATTATACTATTAATACCATTGTTTTTAATTATTAAAGAATACAATTGTCGGTTAGGTTGAGGTAAAAAAAACTAACATTTCTTCCGACTATATTATTGAATAGTATTTTTTATCAAACCTAATTTTGAAGAAATGGCTAAAGCTGAATTAAAAGCTTACGTTTTAGAACACTGAGACGATATAGAAGCAATTAGGTTTCTTGTTCGTATTCCACCAGGAGTGGAAGTCAAACGATATCCTCCTGTTTTTACCGAAAAAGGTATACCAATTGCAGAAAATATCCACATTATGGAAGAGGCAATTCAAGAGAGAGTGGCACAAGATAATAATTAGGGTTTGCACTCAAAAGTCTTTTAGTAGGGGTAGGAGGTAGGAGACAGGAGACAGGAGACAGGAGTAACGGGGAATTTAGAGAAGGTAGAAGTAAGAATTGTCCCTTGATTTTTGTGCCCAACTATGCGCCTAAAATACTAACTTTTTGAGCGTTTTAGACTGAAACAGCCGCACTTTTTTGGGTCAAAAAAGGCACTTGTCTTTATATGTCAATGCTTTTAGATTTAATCACCCAGCCCTAATTAGAGCGATCGCTCTTCGTACCACTTCCCTCTTCCTTACCCGTACTTTATAATATAGAATTCGGTTATATAGTATATGTTCATAATTCTATCTACACTTCAATCCCCCCATCCCCCCATCTCCCCATCCCAACTATATAACAAGTATTCAATCGGATTTGATATAATATCTATGCCACCAGACTTGAGATCGGCTTAATAATTTCTGTCTCTTCAAATCTTGTTGCTAACCTTTTATAGCAGTTTTCATTAACATAGAGTACAGATATTTTACTTAAAGGCAGAAAGCAGAAGTTTTTTATACTATCCCTTAATTTAATAATTCTGAATTCTGAATTCGTGCATTCTAAATTAATAACAATAAATTTTGTAGTCTACCTTTGTGAAAACCCATATAATCTGTCGCACAGAAGGAACATAATTTTGCTCAACTTTCTCAAACAACCTAAGTTGCTTCTCCAATTCTTGAAAACTATCCTCGAACGCCAACTCATAAATCTTCTCAAGGAGGTGATTGTAGTGCAGTATCAGTAGCCTCATCCGATACTTCTATATTCATAAGAGTATCTAATTTTAACAGACTATTCATCACCTTCTTAAATTGTTCGCTAAATGTATCCATCAAAGGAGGGATCGTCTCCCTGTTACCTTGACTCAATGCCATTTCTAGCGCTCTTGCTGCCTGATATAATTCATCAGCCCCAATATAACCAGCAATTCCTATCATCGAATGTGCTTTTAAGTAAGCCGTTTCGTAATCTGATGCAGCCAACGCATTTTGAATGTTATCTAAGTCTTGTCTCCGATAATCCCGAAATAGCCGTAATATTTTCTTGTATGCCTTTTGATTGCCACCAAAGAGATGTATACCACGAACAATATTAATCCCTTCTAATTGAGGTAATTCTAGGTCAATAATTTCAGACTCACTATTCTCTTTTAAAGAAATTGTTTTCTGTTTTACTATCCGAGCTAAGGTCTTAAATAACTCATTGGGATTGATAGGTTTCGTTACATGAGCATTCATGCCTGCTTGTAGACTAACTTCCTTATCTCCAATCATAGCATGGGCTGTCATCGCTATAATAGGTAAATCAGTAAAGCGTTGTTTGTCCGGCGCATCGGTATTTCCGAGAGCACGAATGTGCTTTGTAGCTTCTACACCATCCATTTCTGGCATCTGAATATCCATTAATACTGCATCAAACTCATGTTCTCGTACTGCAGCAATTGCTTCAAGACCATTATTAGCAACGCTAACCTGACAACCTATTTTTTGTAGTAGCTCTTTAGCAATCTCTTGGTTAATTTCGTTATCTTCTACCAAAAGTAAGTTTATTCCTTGCAAATGTTCAATTCTTTGGTTAGATTCCCCAAACCTTTGATCGGGAGATATTTTAGAATATGTTTGGTCAAATACCTTAACGATTGAATTAAGCAATGCAGAACGACTCACAGGTTTCGAGAGGAACTCATCTATTCCCAATTCTTCTACATCAGCTGGCAATTCACTTTTATCGTAAGCAGTCACAAGTAGAATACGCGGTTGCTTAGGTAAATCTAACTGATTGCGAATTTGACGAATTGCCTCAATACCATTTATGCCTTCTGGCATATACCAATCTATTAACACAAGCCCGTAGGGAGAATCACTAGCTTTTACCAATTCATCCAGAGCTTCTTCCCCAGAAGCTACCCCATTTGCATCAAAAGAAAACGACTTCAAACTGTTGACAAGAATATCCCTAGCAACCCTATAATCATCTACTACTAGAACTTTAAGGTGTTCTAAATCTGGTGGTACTACAAACTTAGCTTGAGGATTGGTAGCAGGCTGGAAAACTGCTGTAAATTGGAAATTGCTGCCTTTGGCGGGTTCGCTTTCCACCCAAATTTTACCATCCATCATTCTCACTAGACGCTTAGAGATAGCTAACCCTAAACCTGTACCACCATATTTGCGAGTGGTGGAATTATCAGCTTGATGAAAGAATTCAAAGAGATTTTGAATTTGTTTTTGAGTCAGCCCAATACCTGTATCCGTGACGGAGAAATGAAGGCTAATTTGCTTCTGTGTAATCTCTTGCAATGTAACGCGAATTATCACTTCACCTTTTTCGGTAAACTTTACTGCATTAGTAGCTAGATTCAGTAAAACCTGCTCTAAACGTAAAGAATCACCTTTGAGGAAGGAAGGTACATCTGGTTCAATTTCAAATAAGAACTCTAATTTCTTTTGTTCAGCTTTCAAACCAACTAGGTTGGTAACATTTTCTAGCACTGACTCTAGGTCAAAATCAATCTTCTCCAAAGCTAGTTTTCCTGCTTCAATTTTGGAAAAGTCGAGAATATCGTTAATTAATCGTAGTAGTGATTGTCCAGATTTCTCAATCTTATTGATATAGTCAGTTTGTTTAGGTTCTAATTTTGTCTGGAGCATTAAATGACTCAGACCTAAAATTGCATTCATTGGTGTGCGTATTTCGTGACTCATGTTAGCCACAAAATCTGATTTCAGTTTGGCTAAAGATTGGGCTTCTTTTGCCATTTTAATTGCTTGTTCTTGAGATTTTGCTTTTTCTTCAATATAGGCTTGTAGTTGCTTGACAGCAGGTCGGAATACAAATAATCCCTCTGCTAAAAGTAGCAACAAAGCTACTAGAAATAATAAATTTTGAATTTGTTTAGTTTGCTGAACTTTTTTTCGGGCTTCAGCATCATATTGAAAAACAATTTGATTCATCCCTGAGAGAAAATGTACCTGATTTTCCAGAATAATCTCTACAAAAGGACTAATATCTTTCTGGGCTGGCTGTAAGTTTCTAGCTAGAAGTAAATTATTACCTGCCTCAATTATTGTTTGATAATATGGGTCTATATCAGCAAACATTTGTTTTACTTTAGGACTATTATTAGCAGGTAATCCTAACTCTGAATCCCCATATTGTAGTCCCTCATGGGAAGATTGGAACAATTCGAGAAGATCCCTTAGTTGCTTTTGATATTGTTTTTCTAGTTCTGAGTTTTGGCTCAATTTGATAGTTAATGAGGTGCTGCTCAGTTGTTCACTCAGCATTCGTTGACGACCTGCAATATTAACTATCCGAGAAATAGCAAACTGATATTTTAGGGATTTTCCTAATATAATTTTTTCAACTCCAAATAACCCTGCAATTACACTGAGGCCAATAATATATAGCACTGTCAGGTGACGAGTTGGTGATGATTTGTGTACTTCCATGGTTTTTTGGGGATTACTAATAGTGATTAAGCCATTACACTTTATAATTATCAGTATAGAAAATTACACCAAAGAATCATTAGAGCGATCGCTATTAGACATCTCCAGAAAAGAGGGAGTAGGTAGTAGGCAGTAGGGAGCAGGGAGTAAGGGAAAAGAATTGACGGTTTGTGATCGATAATTGATTTAATTTTTTATTTTTTGAGATGTCTATTAGACATCTCCGAAAAAGATATAGACTTTTTGAACAGAATAGGCAATAGAGAACAGGGAATAGGGAACAAAAAAGACAGAACACAAAACAAAAAACACGGAACACGGAACAGATTTTCACAAAAAAGGTACGAAAAATGATTGGTTCTCCTGCATAGTAATGGTGAGAATATATATTTTGTTCCCACACTCCCCACACTTCCTGTACCATTACTATGCACCACCATTGGGGGTGATTTTTCTTCCAATCTTCTGTTCCCTATTACTTTCTATTTATAAGTATTCAACCTAAAATAATTAGGACTTACGCAGTACAACGTATTTTCGTGCGACCAACAGGGTTTGCGGAGCAGTCCGGAACGGATAGCAATCTCAAATCCTAGTTTTTCCTACCTCATGCGTAAGTCCTGTAATAAAAATTACCAAAAAAATCAAAAATGACTATTGAAATAAAACTTAATTTACCAGAGAGTATTATCAAATCAAACCTTTAAGATTTTTTTCCTAGCGTTGTCCTTTGCGAGTCATACCCAGTCCGGACAAATACAGTTCAGCAACACTATAAACACCGGGGGAGCGGGAGGGATCTTTACGGCGCGAATACTCTTTAAAAATACCTGCTTCAATCATGTCTTGGAGACGAGTAGTTAACTCTTTACCTTCAATTTTCCATTTTTCTGTTAGTTGGTTCTTATCAATAGGAGAGCGTTCACCCTGGAGTTCATTTAAGAATTGTCTAAGTTCGGGATATTCGTTGCGCACTTCATCGACACGCTGCTTAGATACCTCTGGCAAAGCATCAATCAAAGAGTTTGGACGCAAAATTCTTTCATCAGTATATTCTCTTGAGTTACCTTTCTCTATTTTAACTGCTGTCTCTAAAAGCAATATCAAGCTTCGGGGAAAACTATGATTTTGGCTGTCAGCAGTTCGTTTGCGTACCCAGTTGTAAGTGTAACTCCTGTTGCTACCGCCCATTTGTTCACCCCACAGATGTTCAAGACTTTTTCGTAATTGTTTCAACTCAATGTTCTCTAGCAGTTCTACTCTCACTCCTAATTCCTGATTGATAGTTTGCCTAAGACTGGGAGAATTCTTGAGAACTTGGCGTAGTACAAGTCGCCAGAGATCGGCTTCTTCCCACTTCAGTTCAAGCGATCGCCCACTGACGTAATGTCCTTTGTTAGTAAAGTTAAGTTGATTCCAAATATCCTCTCGTAAGAATATTTTAGGCACAATATATTTAAGACCAATGCCACTTTCCAACCACCAAGCGAGCAAAGCTTCTAATGCTTTCCTTCGTCGCTGATAGTCTTCTTGACTATAACCAAATCCTGTATCTAACTCATCATAGAGGAGCCAAACTCGTCGGTTATTTTCTTGCAACCATGAGTTAATATCTCCTAGTTGATCAAAAGTTTCGAGACTAGCTGTTGAGGATTTTGCTTGCTCAACTAACCATGAAACAATATCAGCGCTTCTAGGTTTTTCAGTAGCTATTAAACCTTTTAAATTGTCATTAATATTAAGGAGTGACTGCAACTCTGGCAAATAAAAACATAATTGCAATAAAGCATAGTTTAACCAGAAATAATTCCAGCAATCATCCCCCACCTCACGTTCATAACTAGCTAGAGCAGTACCCTCTAAAATATAGCTTTTGATTGTAGGTTTACCATGCCCGGCAATAAAATTAACATTCGTGATATCTATATAATAACCAGCTAGTTTTTTAGCTTCTTCTGATTGCTCTACAAATAGTCTAAATAACAGACTTTTTCCTGTACCTTTAGCACCTCTAATTAGCCAATTTTTATCGCTTAAAAATTTGGGGAAATCTTCTGTACGTTGGAATATTTCTGGAATTTTTTCTGGTTCTATATCTTGTGCTGTTGCTGCTACAAAATTCAACTCATTTAAAATAGTTCTTTTGGTAGCTTTTTCAACAATAGTGTCAGTTGTTAGACTAAGTTGAATATCTGGTAAACTAGCATCAATTACTTCTGCAATTGAGAGATAATTATCCAGTAAACTTTGAGGTAAATCATTAACGAGACTTGATAAAGTGCTAATGTTAGGATTGTAGTTAACTTCATAGTAAAGTTCGCCAACTGTTATACCACTTGATAACCCCCAATTTTCCTCTATCCAATCTTCAACTTTACTTATCCAAATTTGACGTTGTTCTGCAGCAACAGCAGGCATCGGTGTCAGGACAAAACGTAAGTCTGGTTTGCCTCGATATTGCCATTGTTTACTAACAGTTTGTACAATCCAACTTAACCCTTTAAAACTTTGGTCAGTGGGTGAAAAACAGATAATTCCCAAATCAGCTAAATCTAATAAGGCAATAGCGCTAGTATCATTAAATCCAGGACGAGCATCAATTAGAATTACATCAGGATTTAGTTGCTCTTTAATATCTTCAATTAATTGTTGAACAGGATTATTTTCTCTGCGATAAAAAGCCTGTAAAGTTCCCCGGTCTAGTTCAGCTAAACGATGGATATAATTTTCATCATATTCTCCAACTGGAACTAAAAATAATTCACCACGGGCTTTTAATTCTACTTGATAAATACAACTTTCAATAGGAGGAAATTTTTCTTCTGGATTTAAAAAGCGTTGGTACAAATAATCTAATACACCATAGTTTTCTTGATTAATTAGATCAATATCCGACTCCAATAAAATTGAAATTCCTGGTGCTTCTAAATCAAAATCTACTATTACTACTCGACGTTTTTTTTCAGTAGCTAATATTCCTGCAACTAAACCTAGAGCAGTAGAACGACCAACTCCTCCTCTAAAGGAATAGAAAGTTGCTATTAGAGGAGTTTCAAAAACATCTTCTTCATCTGATTCTTTTGGTTCCTCTAGTTCGGGTGACATTAAGATATCTGACCATAAAGGTAACTGAAGTTGAGTATATTCAGGAGGTTGTTCTATTGCTTCTTCAGGAGTTTGAAAAATATCTTCTTCATCTGGTTTTTTTGGTTTCTCTGGTTCAGGTAACATTAGTATATCTGACCATAAAGGTAACTGAAGTTGAGTATATTCAGGAGGTTGTTCTATTG
>NZ_JBNHER010000305.1:86047-92360 GCF_050015975.1 Dapis purpurea BLCC-M126
CTTCTTCAGGAGTTAATAAATCATAGCTTAAAATTGGGTATTTACTTAAGTTAAAGTCTATATATGCTAATATTTCATCAATCTTTTGTTCGCGCTCTTCTAAAGATTTTTCCTGAAATAAACTGGTAATAATTAGAATTTTCAGCCAACCTATTGAAGTTCTTTTTACCTTGACTTTAACCTGTGAATCTTCAGGTAATAAACTCTGATTTAAATGTTCTTGAATTTGCTGCATTAATGCCTTTCTATCTGTCATCAACTTTCTCCTTGTTTGCTCAATAAATATCTATGTAGTATTTTTACTGCATCAAGAAATTTGTTAGCTTCAGTTTCATCACCCTTTTTATTTGAGTATCGTAATTCATCATTTCGCCATAATGATGTGACTGTTATCCATGCCTGTCTATAAGAGTTATTTCCTTTTTGAGATTCAATTACTTTTTGTATATTTGGCAAAGCATCTAATAACTTGATTAAACTATGTAAATCTGAACCTTTTAATCCCTGCTTAAATACTGTTGTATCCTTAAAATTATTTGTAGGTTCCTGATAACAAATCAGAGATTTTAGAGCGCATTCGATAGCATAACCACCCATATAAATAGCACCATTCCATCGTTTTTGACTATGCAGCACTCTAGCATCTTCAAGACGACGACGAGAAGCACCTAACTGAATACTTCTGCCATAAGTATCTGGCGTATTTGCCAAAAAATAGACCTCCTGTAAAATTTTTGGTTAAGAAATTACCTAATATTAACACCCTCAATATCCTCATCTTCAACAAAGCTTACAACTGTGGAATGTATTTGAGCGATCGCGTAATGAATCAAGCTTTAATGTTGGTAGGAGAGTAGATGTCTAATATTTCCGGAAATTAAGATTTAACAACCTTTTTACAAGGCTTTCAGATTAATTATCGGAGATGTCTAATTTATTGATCCTCTGATACTCCGTACCAGTTGGGAGCAAGTCTTTCTCTATAATCTCTAGAGCGTGCATCCGACAGATAACCTAGTTCATAATTAGGATCAGACGTATATACGAAGTAATGTAATATATCGCCAAAATTAGTTGTATCATAAAGAAAGTATATATAAAGAATATCATCTCGTCTTGTAACTTTAACCCGGCCATCACGAGCTAAATCACTGTAGGAATCAGGTAATCGAATAAATTCGGTACAATTGTATGGGGATGGGGTGGTACATCTCTTTTCACCGTGCAAGGTTCCGTTTTGGATTTTTTCAACAATAGCAGTGCGCTCTCGCCGAGAAAGATTAAAATTACCTTCAGGATTGCTTATAATAGTATTATAAATCCAGTATCTTGCGATTGTCAGCCAACCAACTGCTAAGAATAGAAGACAGCAAAACTTAATCCTTTTAGATACTATCCGGTTATTGACTATAAAACTAGTGCCCTTGAAATTCATGTAGAGTAAAGGAATAATAATAAACAGGCCAGGGAGAGCTTCCACGCCTGTGAAGGGCACAAAACTTCCCCAGGGGGGAGAAGTCGATACAATCCCTACTATTGTCAACCCACTTATGGCGATCGCTAGTCCAATAATTTCTATTGATTTTAGTATTGATTGAGTCATATTTTTGCCGATCCTTTAATCAACATTATTATCTTGGTTTGTTGGGTTGCGCTGCCGCTTTTTCATGTTGCGTAGCAAAACCCAACCTACTGACACTAGGCAATATTAACACCCTCAATTTCCTCATCCGCCACCTCATACAACTCCCTCAACTTCTGCAACTTCTCGTCATCTGTTTGCCAAAAACCTCGCCCACTCGCTTCCAACATCCGCCCAATAATATTCCGAAACGCTTCTGGGTTTGCCTCTCGTAACTTCTGCGCCATCTCTGCATCTAAAGCATAAGTCTCGGCAGCACCGTCATAAACCCAATTATCAGCAAAATTAGCTGTCCCCCCCCAACCTATCAACGCCGTCATCCGTTGGGAAATCTCGTAAGCTCCCCCACTACCTTGATTTGCCATTGCTTCTGCCCACTTGGGATTCAATAATTTTGTCCGATATTCCATCCGCAATAAGTCTTCCAATTTTCGGGGGGTGGTATCTTTGGAGAAACTTTCGACAAAACTCGCACTGACTTTTTTACCGCGTTGTTTCTCTGCTGCTAACTTCAACCCACCAGTATTAGCATAATATTCCTGAATATCTGTCAAACCATACTCCACCGAATCAATTTCCTGGACGATACGATCGCAACCTTTCAACAATTCCTGCAAAATTTCTGGGCGTGCCTCACCTTTATCTTTGCGTCCGTAACTGAAGACATTTCGCCCTTGCCAAGTATCGCCTAACTCATCCGCTGACTCCCAGTTACCATCTACAACTCTGTCATTCACCAAGGAACCAAAATCACCAGCAGGATTAGAAAATAACCGCGCTGAAATATTTTCTACTCCTTGTGCTTGCAGGGCTAAAGCGTGTTTGCGGATAAAATTTTGTTCTACAGGTTCGTTTGCTGCTGCTGCTCGTTGGAATAGATCGTCTAATAATTCAATAATATTGACAAAACTATCCCGGAAAATTCCTGATAAGTTTCCTAAAATATCAATGCGGGGATGACCAACTTCAGCTAAACTTTTTAATTCATAACGAACGATTCTACCGGTACCTTCTTTTACTGGTTCAGCACCTACTAATTCTAATAAAATTCCTATAGATTCACCGCGAGTTTTAATGGCATCTAATCCCCATAACATTACTGCCACAGTTTCAGGATAATTATTATTTTCTTCCAGATGTTGAGCAATAATTTTCCGAGCAATTTCTCGCCCTCTTTCATAAGCAGCAGGAGAAGGCATTCGATAGGGATCTAAAGCATGAATATTTCGACCAGTCGGCAAAACTCCCGCACCATCTCGTAATAAATCTCCTCCTGGAGCAGCAGGAATATATTCTCCATTTAAGCCTCGCAAAAGATTAGTCAATTCATCGGTATTTTGCATCAACAAATCTCGAATATTTTCCACACTTTCCTTAACCTCATCATCCTTGTCTAGCTCTCCGATTTCTTCCCCAAAATAAGCCTCCAAATAAGACTTTAATTCCTCCTCATCCGGCACTTCTCCCAAAGTATGCAAACCAGAAGAAAATAATCTTTGTTCTACAACCTGCAAATATTCATAAATTTCGACAAAATAGGGATTAACTACATCTGCACTAAACATCCGCGCATTTTCCGCAGTAAATTCAATCCCTAATTTTTTGCCATACTCAAACGGACAATCAGAATTTAAACCAGTATCAAAAATTTTCTTAAAAATCGGTTCCCGCAAACCCGAATTTTTCTGGGGGTCTTCCCGATATTCAGAAATTAACTCTCGCAAACTCACCAATTCTTTATATAAACCTGCCCGACTGTATGGAGGAATATTATGAGAAATTAAAACTCCATAACCACGGCGTTTTGCCAACATAGATTCTGAAGGATTATTAGCAGCATATATATATAGATGTGGCATATTTCCTAACAGAATATCCGACCAAGAATAGCCTGTATTTCCCAAGGGTGAACCGGGCAACCATTCCACAGTTCCGTGCATTCCAAAGTGAACAACTGCATCAGCTTGAAATTCATTTTGCAGCCATTTATAAAAAGCAGCATATTGGGGATGAGGTGTTAAATCTCTTTCAAACATTAAGCGCATTGGGTCGCCGGAAATTCCCAAGGGTGGTTGTACGCCAAGCCAAATATTTCCTAATTTAATTCCGCCAATATGAAAATTTTCACCATCGGTTTTTATGCCTGTACGGGTGAGATTTCCCCATTGTTTTTCGATGCGAGTTGTTAATAGATAGCCTAACCATTTTTCGAGACTTTTAAGATTAACTTGGTTGTTATCCCCCCTCATTCCTGGAAGGTCTTGGTTTCGATCCCCCCTTGTTCCCCCCTTGGGAAGGGGGGAGGAAATTTCGTCTGCTTCTTTAATTTGACGAATAAGTTCTTCCCCATCTTCAGGAATATCGCCAACGTTGTAACCTTCCTCTTTCAGAGCGTGGAGAAATTTGAGGAGCGATCGCGGCACATTTAATAAAGCTGCTGTACCTGTGGCACCATAACCAGGAGGAAAACCATAAAGAATAACGGCAATTTTTCTTTCTGCGGGTGGTGTCTGACGCAGTTTTATCCAATTTTTGACTCTACTCGTGAGGCGTTTTACCCGTTCGGGAATCAAATAAATATCTTCTCCCACTAAACCACCCAGGGGAACTGGATCGATCGCTCCATCTAATTCTGGCAGCGCATATAAAACCACACTTTGCAAACCGCCCACACCTTGGCGCGTCCAAGAATGGATATCTTGAATAAGTAAAGGTGCTGCTACAAAATAGGGTACATTTTTGGCAGTGAGAATACGTTGAGAAACTTCCACCTGTCGCCCTGCTTCCATGGAACCCGCAGGTCCTCCCACCAAGGGAAACCCAATAGTAGAAACGACTGCATCGACTTTCACTGCTTCGGGAGATAGGGAAAGTATTGGTTTAACAGAATCATACTTTTGATTTTTGCCTTTTGACTTCTGACTTTCAAAAGCGCTCGTCATCCAATCTCTGACAGCAACATGACCTTCGACTCCATTGATAAATACAGGTAGAGGTGTTAAACCTGCTGCTTCAAATTTGCGGATAAGTTGGGGAATGTAAGGTTGTTTAGTAATGACGTGTTTGCGGTAGAGCAAAATTCCAACAACGGGAGTCGGGGAAGTTTGTTTTTCTTGGCGATACCATTCCAGATATTTTTGGGGAGACTCAAAATAACCTTGGTAGTCTGGATGTAGTAAACCCATATTGGGAGTTTCCACTGGTGGAGGTATTTCTCCAACTTTTAAATCTAAATATTTTTCTGCCAACACCCAACACATGGCAGCCACATTTTCTGTACCCCCCGCATTCCAATAACCGTAAATTATCAACCAGTTCCGGAGGTCTTGCACTTTTTTCACTGGTACAAACTTGAGTAATTTCGGACCTGTTTTCAGGAAACTGATATAACCTGCGAGTTTATCTTCCTCTCTCCCACTGGAAAATTTGCTGAGAATAAATTTGACTGGTTTTGGCATTCCTTTCGGTTGCTCGCCAATAACAAATTTTCCCAATTTTGTTAATGCCATCAATTCCAATGCTGACTCAAAAACGAGACGGATGGGAATATGTTGTACTCTTTCGCGCAACCATAAAACTTGGTCATAGTCGAAAAGCAGACTGCCAAAAAACACATCAGCATTTTCCAGAGCAGTGGCGACAATTTCAGGTTGTTGGGAAAGGGCGCGATCGCTAAATACTTGAATATCTAAGTCTGGACATCGGGAAGTTGCCAATTGAGCAGCTTGGCGATATAGTCCGGTATTAAAAGATTCAAAACCTGCGATTAAGACAATACGTTTCATGGCCTAATTTTTTATAAAAGTTACTATACTATTAGGGTAACGAAAAAAGACTAATTATTATCCATATCATCAGTCGAATTTAGTAAAAGGGACTCAAGCAGTGCTAAAACTTCTGGAACATCACTTTGAATGACATCCCAAAGGGTATTAAGGTTAAGGCGATCGTATTGATGGGCAAGAATATCTCGCATTCCAGCAATATCTTTCCAAGGAATTTCTGGGTATTGTTCTCTAAATTCTGGTGATAGTCGCTTGGTAGCTTCTCCCATTACAATAATTTGATAGAGAATAGCAGATTGTTTTTCTTCATTGGTTTCTAACTCTGATTTATCAATCCCTTTAGTAAATTGCAAAACTCGCCTTGCTGCATTAACGATATCCAAAAGTGATGCTTTATCCCTGCTCATAAATTACCTGCGCTGTCTTAAGAATTTCCTGGCGACGAATCCAATTTTCACTATTTTCAATAGATTCTTTTAGGGTAATATCAACTTCACGCCCGATACTTGCTTCTAATTCATGTTTGATTTTGGCGATAGTTAATAATCCCTGGCGAGCGTTGGATGCAAAGCTAATGAGAATATCAATATCACTATCGTTATGAAAGCGATCGCTTAAAACTGACCCAAATAAAGCCATTTCTGTAATATTCCAACGTTGGCAAAATTGAGCAATTTCTTCTGTTGATATGCCCAAACGTTTTTGTAATTGAGGATTTAATTTTAGTAGCATTTTTTCTCAAAATAACTAATAGACAAATAGAATTTATGCTATTATTCAATCATACAGGAAAGATAGCACTCATAAATCTTAATTAATTAAAAATATGTCTAATATCATGTCCGTTGGTATCGTTTGTGTAAAAGCCGGGAAAATATCCACCATA
>NZ_JBNHER010000306.1:0-7016 GCF_050015975.1 Dapis purpurea BLCC-M126
ACATCGCTCTATTTGGCATACGCTATATATAGTGTCTTTGCGTAAGTCCTGATAACATTGAAGTATTGCCACAATTTAGCATTATTTTTGGTAATTTGTATAACAGGAAAGAAAAAAGATAACTGTACTTCAGGGAGAATTAAAAAGTATGAATCATAAAGATTATCAGCTAATCTTAGTAATTGCTTAACTTTTCCCTAAGCTGATAACGTAGTTCCTCTATAAGAGATTAGCTTAGGGAAAGCTAGCTGAATACTTAAAGATTAGATAAAAAGTCTGAAATTATTACTCCTGTTCTTTACTCCCTAATTCCCAGATATTTTCTACAGAACTAGGCTGAGGATTACTATAACAGTTTTGGAGATATTTTCCTATTCTTAGGCATATCTTAAGTCAATGTAAAAAAACAGTAGTTTATAACTATAAAGAGTAAAATCATTTCTATAATTACATATTTATTAACTCTAAAAATTACTATAAAAAAATAGCTTGTGATTCAATAGCTATCAGCTTTTCCTACGGAATGCTACGCAAAAAGCATTTAGCTTGAGCGCTAAAAAAAAATCAAGGATAACAGTCCCTCACCATAGAGCGAAAAAATTAGTGCTGCCCCTTTCATGGGGCTTTTAATCCCCAATTATACACTTTTAAAATGCTGACTGCTACTTCAATCAGTCTATTAAATAATTAATCAATTATGTCTTGTTTAGATGCCCAAGTTATCGCCCAGATTCAAAACTTACAACAGCAAATAGCATCTCTATTGTTATATGATTCTGTTCTCAAAAAAACAGTCGGTGAAGCTTTTATCCAGTTATTAGAATCTTTGTCTAAAAATGATGAGAGTGGAATAGAATGTATTCGAGCTTATAGTAATTGGTTTAGAACTATTGCTAGTCAAAATATTTCTTGGCAAGAATATATAATTTATCAGATTCTTCAGGATGATAATCCCTTTAGTAAACAAGTTCAACAAAGAAATTTGACCAGTCTCTCTCCTAATTTAATTGCAGCAGCAAAACACGATCTGCAAATTTTACAAAATCTTTATCAGTGTAGTAGCAAAACAATTAGTCAGTGGATACAAAAAATCGCTAATTTAGATCAACCTCCAATTGCTTGGGAACTACAATTAGAAGAAAAAGAACCTATCTATCAAAAGTTAAGAAATTTAGAAAATTGGGCAGATGCTATTGAGACCTTAGTCACTCACTATAATAATTTTGGCACAGGTTTATTCGCTGAATCAATTGCCTTTGAATGGCAGAAAGGTAAACTAATAACTATTACCCATCCTGATCCAGTACAGTTAAAAGAATTAGTAGGATATGAATTCCAACAAGATACCTTAATCAAAAATACAGAATTTCTCCTAGCAGGATATCCAGCACTTAATATACTACTTTATGGTAGTCGTGGTTCCGGTAAATCTTCCTTAATAAAAGCATTATTAAATAAGTATAATAAACGTCAGCTCCGTTTAGTTCAAGTGGCTAAATCAGATTTAAAAGATTTACCATTAATTATAGAAAAATTACGCAATGTTCCACAAAAATTTATTATCTTTGTCGATGACCTTTCCTTTGAAGAAGATGATGATACTTTTAAGGCTCTCAAAGTCGTTTTAGAAGGTAATTTAACTGCTAGACCACCAAATGTGGTAGTCTATGCTACATCAAATAGAAGGCATTTAATAAGAGAATTTTTTAACGATCGTCCTCGCCCAAAAGATAGTGATGAAGTTAATAATTGGGATACAGTTCAAGAAAAGCTTTCTTTCAGCGATCGCTTTGGTTTAACTTTAACTTTTGAACCTGCTAACCAAGATACTTATTTAAAAATTGTCAGACATCTGGCAAAAGAGGAAAAAATCAATCTAAATCCTCAAGATTTAGACTATCAAGCTTTACAATGGGCGACTAGAAATAATGGTCGTTCTGGGCGAACGGCACGACAATTTGTTGATTTTCTCAAAGCTGACTTAGGAGTTTTTGAGAAGTATTGAAGCAGGTGATAGGTTTTAGGTTCTATTGAATAATAGTGGAATTTTTAACCTAATTGTCTAGATATTAGGTATTAAATAAATTTTTATTATCTATAATCTACGACCTACAACCTATTCCCTAAAACTTCACACCTACAATTCCCGAAAAATCGGAACGTAGTCAAAGTAAAAAAATCACTAATGAGGTAACTAAAATGAGTCTTTTTGAGCAAGGAACAGCAACAATACAAGCTACTGATATTAAATTAGAACCTGCTGAAGCTTTTGCAGCGATCGCTTTAATTGCTGTAGCTGCTGATGGTATTATTACTGAGAGTGAAAAACAAGGTATTAGTAATATTTTCTCTCGCATGGAATTGTTTAGTAATTATTCAGATCAAGGCAAGAGAGAAATGTTAAATCGTCTCTTAGGTATGATTAAGAATAAGGAAATTAAGCCTTTGTTTGATGCTGCGGTTGCTAAACTTCCTAAAGAGTTAAGAGAAACAGTTTTTGCTGTTAGTACAGATTTGGTTTTAGTAGATGGAGACCTTGCTGAAGAGGAAGAACAACTTTTGAATGAATTGTATAATGCTTTGGAAATTTCTGAAGCAGTGGCCACTAAGATTATTGATGTAATGATGATTAAAAATAAGGGTTAATTTAACAAATCTGCGACTATAATTCAGGAGTCAAGAGGTAATAAGAAAGAACAAGCCTGTAGTTATAATTCAGGAAGTCATCATGGGTTTAAATTTCCCGTGCTTATTGCCTTATCCCTCCTGGTTTACTTCAAAAAATTAATTTTGATTGATATACAATTAAAAATGCTAAATTAAGATTTTAGTAATTGCTCATTTTTTCAGTTTTGGCTAAAATTTAGATATTTTATAGTGAATCAACCTGAGTAATACCAATTACCAAAAACAATGCTATTGGTAATTAGTAATTAGCAATAACTTTTTATATGATTATCTCCAGCATGGGTGTATATTATTGCTATTCCTTTTTTTACTGCTCCCCTACTTCTCTACTCAATAAAATGTATAAAAGTTTTTCAGATTTGGTATAACAGGGGATTAAAAAAATTCAAAGTCTTTGGCTAGATAGTATTTGAGGATAGGATATAACGATCCTTTAATCACCGGATTTGGTATTACTATTTCTGAGTTTCAAATCCTCTGTAATGGTTTGGAGACCAAACCCGTACTTCGTATTCTTCAAAATCTTATGTATCCTCACCATTCGATTTGTTTCTATCAATGTCTTTTTACTATACAAGAATAGTTCATTTTCAGGATACTGATGCTGCAGGTGTAGTTTATTTTGCTAATGTTTTAGCAATGTGCCATGAAGCTTATGAGGCATCTTTAACAGAATTTGGTATTAATTTGAAGGTTTTTTTTAGTAGTCAAGAAGTTGCTATTCCAATTATTCATGCTAATGTTGATTTTCGTCGTCCGATGTTTTGTGGGGATGAGTTAACTATTGAATTAATGCCTAAAAGTTGGAGAGATGATGAGTTTGAAATTTCTTATCAAGTCTTTTTAAAAGAGGTGGGAGAAAAGTGGGTGGTGAGAGCTAATACGAAGCACGTTTGTATTCATCCTCAAAGTAGAGGTAGGCAAAAATTATCTGATGAAATGAGGGGATGGTTATTGAGTTTTCAAATTTCCTAGTTAAGTAGAATTAGAGGATAACAGAGTTATGAATACATTGAAGCATTTTTTTGATTGAATAAATCTCTTTAAGATCTGAAACTTTTATCTCTATTCGTTTTTTATTACATAATTCTGTTGCAAATTAGATAAAGCTCTATACTTAAGAAAAGCTATATAATACTAAAGCAGCATTATTTTTCTCTCCTAATATCAAATCCGATTATTATAGGGTAGTTACCTCAATATCGAAATCCTTATCAGGCAAAGATTTTGAATTTTGTAAATATCTCCTTACTAAAGCAGATTTGGTATAATAAACCTTTTGATAAAATTTACATAATTATGTCTAAAGATATTGCCAAAATTGGAAATCAGACTCTACCCTCTAGTGCGGCAATTTTTGCTAAAAACTGGCAGATATACCAGAAAATTCTCAAACATAATCACATGAGACATCAAGAAATGTATGATGTCTTACATCAGTTTATTCTCAATTATCCAGCTAAATTATTTTCTTTTTTAGATCTCGGTTGTGGGGACTTATCAACTATAACACCTTGTCTTATTGATAGCAATATTTATAGTTATACTGGTGTTGATTTATCACCACAAGCATTAGAAATTGCTCAAGAAAATATTGGCTATATTCCTGGTAAAAAAAAATTAATTACAGGTAATATCAGGGATGTAGTGAAAGAATTAGTGTCTACTAAAAACTTAAAAATTGACATTGTTTTTTCCTCCTATACTATTCATCACCTCAATACATTAGAGAAGAAAAATTTAATTAATGATATTTGCCAAATACTGCATCCTAATTCCTGTTTTATTTTAATCGATGTCTTTAGAGAGGAAGGAGAAAGTCGTGATTACTATTTAGCAAAATATTGGCAAAATATAACTAAAAATTGGTTTAGTTTGACTAAAGATGAAATAGACATGGCAGTTACACACATGGAAACTTGCGATTTTCCTGAAACAGAAAATACAATTATAAATCAAGCAAAAAACGCTGGTTTTAGCAAATGTGAGTTTATTTATCGAGACAAAGAACATCCTGGATATTTGCTAGTTTGCTATAAATAGGACTGTTATAAAGTCAAAAAATGATCTTAGTAATTTGTAGGGGTTGGGTCTCCAAAACTATACTTTGGCTTGACTATAATTAGGGTTTGCGCTCAAAAGTTTTATGGGTAAGGGTAGGAGTCAGGAGACAGGAGACAGGAGACAGGAGAAATGGGAATTATAGGGGAGGTACTCGAAAAATTATTCCTCAATTTTTCTGCCATAATCATCTCAAAATAATAACTTTTTGCAGCTCTATCCACCAAAAAGCTGTTACTTTTTTTAACTAAAAAATGCTTAAGTCTTCATCTGTCAATACTTTCATAATTAATCAGCAAGCGCTAATTCATGTTTATGACAAAGTAAAATAATGTCATAAATAGCAGAGGTAAGGAAGAAAGAACACTGAAGTTGGAAGAAGAAAAAAATAGAGAAGGAAAAAAAGAAAAAAAAAGTAGAGAGTAGGGGAAAAATTGAATAATATTTACACCTAATCTTTAATTCTTTGAATAGCAATTTCCTTTAACAACTCCCGATTAATTTTCCCTTGATAATTACGAAGTAAACTTTCCACTCTCACCCAATATTTAGGTTGTTTAAATTTGCTCAACTTTCCATCAATAGCAACTAATAACTTTTCCCTAGAAACTTCAAAATTATTACCAACATAAACAGCAGTGACAACTTCACCCCAATATTTATCAGGTAAACCAATTACACAAACATCATTAACTAACCCAGTTGCCAAAATAGCAGCTTCCACTTCTACCGGAAAAACATTTTCCCCACCAGTAATAATTTTTTGACTGTTACGACCTACTATTTTTAAGTAACCTTGACTATCAAAAAATCCTAAATCATCCGTTGCCAAACTTTCAGAATTATTAAATATATTAGGATAATACCCTAATGCCAAAGAATTAGCTTTAATACTAATATTACCAATTTGATTTTGACCTAATATCTCCCTACTTTCATTTTGAACGATAATTTTAGCGTGAGGTAATACTTCACCATTACTATTATTTCCTGCTAAAAAATCTTCTGGTTTAAGAGTCGCAACTTGAGAAGCAGTTTCTGTCATTCCATAAGTTGGAGCTAATTTAATTTGATATTTTCTGGCTGCATAAAATAATTCTTCCCAAGCAGGGGCACCACCTAAAATAACTGTCTGAAAATTTGATAACCAGTTAGCTATTTCTGCTTTTTGTAGCAAATTTTGTAACTGGGTTGGCACCAGGGAAATGAAAAATTCATTGGGGTTAATATTCCATTCAGTTTTATCAAAAATATCTTTATAGGATGGCAAAATTATTAAATTTCCTCCAGTGGTAAAGGAGCGCATAAACTGCATTAAACCACTGACATGATATAGTGGTAAAACACAAAAGGAATTAATTTGTTGTACTTGGAAATATTCTTGAAAACCTCTCACGGATGACATTAAAGTTTCCCATGTATGAATAGCAAATTTAATTTTTCCAGACGATCCACCAGTAGGAATCATAATCAAATTTTGTTCATTAGTCAGAGTTTTTTTATAGAGGTTATCTTTAGGTAACCTAGATGTTTTTTCTAAACTCTCTCCTAGAAATTTATGGTTAAGGATATTGCCCAAAATCATGTCTGGTTGTACTAATTTTAAAACTTCTTCCCATTCCAGTTTTCCCCAGTTAGGATTACATAAAAATACTTGATAACCAGCAGCAACGGCAGCAATAAAATCGGCAAGGAATTCTGTTGGTTTTGGTTCTGATATTAATACTTTACTTGGAGTTTCTGGATTTGCTATTTTGATTAAGTCAGTAAACTTTGACTCTGCAAGACAAGAAAATTCACTATCAGTAAAGAAGTTGCTATTTCTGTTGAGTTGGTATTTTTTTAGGTAGTTAAAAATTTGATTCATATCGCTCCGACGGATAAAGACTAGAAATTTTCTGCCTTTGCCAGAATTTTCCCTCAGACTAGAGAAAGATTTCTCGACAAAATTAGCTAAGAAGCAAAATATTTTATCTGCCACAACTATATAGATAAGGTTTGACTCGCCCTCCCCAGATACAGACTTAAAATTTTCTGCCTTTGCCAGAATTTTCCCTCAGACTAGAGAAAGATTTCTCGGCAAAATTAGCTGAGAAGCAAAATATTTCATCTCCCACAACTATATAGATAAGGTTCGACTTACTTCCACAGATACCAGACTTAAAATTTTCTGCCTTTGCCAGAATTTTCCCTCAGACTAGAGAAAGATTTCTCGGCAAAATTAGCTGAGAAGCAAAATATTTCATCTCCCACAACTATATAGATAA
>NZ_JBNHER010000307.1:0-15746 GCF_050015975.1 Dapis purpurea BLCC-M126
ATTATGTAGTTTTTATTATTACATTATAGGTAATCTTCTGGCGGGAAGGGAGTAAGAGCGTTATCAAAGAAAAGTTAGTTCAAAATTATAATCAGATGAATAGTTAATTTTTAAGTCTGATAACTTTAAGTATTTATGATAAATAAGGATATCTGTATCTTGATAAAGCTCTCTTACATTTTTAGTTTAGTTAAAGCTACTACTATCTGATTCCCAGTCTGGGCAACTTTCATCTTCTACACCATAAGGGTGCATTCCACAAACTAATATATTTCCTCCATACACTTGACCATGATAATGAGTACATCCTCTACACGCTGGATGTTTTTCTACTGTAGGTTCTACATGATCAACAAAATAGTAGTCTATATCTTCTTCCCGTATCTCAGTATCAACATCAAAGTCTAAGTAAACTTCAATTATTGGCTCAATTAAATCATTTAGATACTCATCTATTTCTGCAATAATATTACTTTGTATTTCTTCAGTAATTTCGTCAGAGAACTTTTCCCACTCATCAAAAACTTCTGAAATTTCTTCTGCCATTTCGTTGAAAAAATTTTCTACCTCCAATACGGCAGTTTCAATTACTTCAAAGAAGTTTTTTGACCAATCTTCCATTATGATATGTTATAGCTTTCCTTTAAAACTTAGAGTAGTGTTTTTCCTTAAATCTTGCCATAATTTTTGGGTATAGATTTAGTCCTTCTGTAGCCGACGTAATTCTTCTTGTAACTTATGTACTTCTTGGCGCATTTGATCTACTTCTGTAGAATTTGAATTTGAGGAATTATCATCCTCAGAAAGAATCTCTATACGACGTGGTTCATTAGCTCTTGTTTCTGGAGATGAATCTACAGGTGCTTCCTGCATAGCCTTAGTCATCATATCCTCTACGAATCTACGAGCTTCTTCTGTGGTCATTTCACCACGCTTAACCATTTCATCTGCCAGTTTTTGAGCTTCTGTCCTTAGTTCTGTCAATTTCTGGTTAGCTTTCTCCCCTGCAAAAGAGGCTAATCCAACTCCTAGATAAACAGCTCTTTGAATAATTCCTCCGAAATTATCCATAAAAAATATATCCTGGCTCCTTTAAATTGGGTGACCCGGAGTCAACGCCTACCACAAGCATCCCGTGTTGCTGCTACCTTCCGGTCCTGACAAGGTTTAGGCGTTGTAGTCGCGCTGGTCCGAATCACTTATTACTATAACACAAATTTTTATTCTGCAACTATGCACCACTGATAAATTTCATAAGTGACACAATTATTTTTGATTAGGGGGTCTTCGGCTACTATTTTTTCAGCTTCTGTCATAGATGAAGCCTCAAATAGTAACATTCCTCCTCCGAGTTTTCCCCAGTACCCACTTTTGGCTTTGTGTCCTTTAGCAATTAATTCTTGGACATAAGCTATATGGTCTGGTACATACCGGTCAAATATAGATTTTTCGACTATACCTTTCTCTATTTTGGCAAACCAAGGCATTTTATTTTTTGAATTTTGAATTTTATGGGTCAATCAAAACGTTTATTATTTGTGGCTCTTGTGCCACCGGAAAATATTCAAAACCAAGTTACGGAAATTAAGGAATATTTTGCTAGAGAATATAATAGCAGTCATGCTTTAAAGTCTGTGCCTCATATTACTTTACAGTCTCCTTTTAAGTGGCCTACTGAAAATTTAACTGTTTTGCAGGAGTCTTTAGAGACTTTTGCTCAAAATTGTTCTGCTTTTCCAATTACTTTGTCTGGATTTGCTGCTTTTCCACCCCGTGTTATCTATGTTAATGTTGTCAAAACTCCAGAACTTTTAAAAATACAAAAAGATTTAATTGGATTTACAGAAACCACTTTAGGAATTGTACATCCCCCATCTAAAATTCGCCCTTTTTCTCCTCATGTTACTGTAGCTTTTCGAGACTTAACTAAACAGAATTTTAGAGCAGCTTGGTTAGAGTTTCGGGAGCGATCGCTTCATTTTGAATTTACAGCTTCTCAGTTAACTTTATTAATTCATAGTGGTAAGCGGTGGGATATTTATAATGAGTTTCCTTTTCAGGGTTGCATAAATGCGGAGTAATTTTAATAATTTCGTAGCACAGGCATCTTGCCTGTTTAAAGTGGAAATTGGGTTTGGAGACCAAACCTCTACAGTTTTTTTTCACAAATAATTTACGATTACTATATTAGTCAAGCTACGTTTATTAATTCTAATAAGCTTTAAATTACATCTTCTATATTTTTAACTCTTCTATTCCTAACAGAAATTTCTACATCATACCTAGACGAATCATTTCAAAACCATGAGCATATATATCCATAAATTTATAGCGTTTTTCTTTCTCCCGAAATTCAATAATACCTATTTCGTCCAGAAAAGAAACAAACTCTTCAAAATTTCCAACAACGTTTACTGCTGAATTCTCCCATATTTGTTGTAATTCTTGTTTTTTTAAAAAAGCCGATTTGTCCTTAAGATAATAAAAGAAATTCTTTAGATTAGGATACTCTTCTTTAATTTCTTCACATCGCTTTCTTGATGCTTCTTTTAACCCAAATTCTAGAGATTTTCCTTGCAGTAAACGCTCTGCACTAATTTTAGTTGATGATTTTCCTCTGTAAGTTAATTCTTGTTCTTTTGCTGCTTCTAGTAATAGACTTAAACTTCGAGGAAAAGTTGTACCACTTGAGTCTGTTAATCTTTCATAAACCCATTGAGATACTTTTTTCCCTCTTTTTCCGGCTCGCATACGGCTTCCCCAAAGTAATTCTAATGCTTGATCAAGCTCTTCTTCATTTGCTTGGTCAATACTTTCAATAGCAACAGAAGAAAGTCGGTCAACTAAATTTTTGAAATCTTGAGATTGTGTTGCTTGACGAAACGCTAAACGTAAAAGATCGATTTGAGTCCACTGTAAACTAATATCCTTTCCACTAAAATGACTTTTATTATCAAAATTTAAACGATTCCAAATATCTTCTCTCAAGAAAATTTTAAATCTAATTTCCGTTAGCCTACTTGTATTACAAGACTGAACTAATTGAAATAATCCAGTTAATGCTTGTTGTCTTAATTCTCCTGCTTCCGAAAAATGTTCATCTAAATCATCGTAAAGAAACCACCATTTTTTAGAGTTATCTTTCGCTTCTTTATGAAGAATAATATTTACTACGTCTTTGACTATCAGCCTTAGTGTTGAGTTAGTAGATAATTCTAATAAAGCTTCAGTTGATTCAGATTGCCATATATCTTTTGGTAAATTATTAATTATTTTTTTCAACTCACTAAACTTTTTTTCTTGCTTATTTTCTGGAAATTTCAGTAATTCTTCCTGATAACATCTAAATAGTAAATAAGCTCTCCAAAAAGCTTCCCATGTTCCATTATTTTGTTGCAAAGTTTGATGAATAATTTGAAATTCATCACTGCCGGGGGAATTTTTTTTTAATCTACCATGTCCTGACAAAAATAAGGTATTATCTAACCTTCCACGAGCTAATTTTCGAGCTAGTTCTTGATGTTTTAAAAATAACCAATATAAGGCAGTTTTACCTGTTCCTTTTTTCCCTCGAATTAGGCAGGTTGTATCATCTAAAAATTTTTCAAAATCAGCAGTCCGCTGAAATAATAATCCTAAATTATGTTTAGGATCGGCCGCATTTACTTCAGGAAATTCTAGACTTTCAATAATTTGCCATCGTTCAGTGGTATTTAAAATACTACTGCGTTTAATTTCATCATTTTTTTCATCAGTTAGATTAGCAATTTTACGATAATAATCTTGCATTTCTAGTATGGGATAGCTATCAGCAAAGGCAATTGGTTCAAGGTAAGGCACTACTAATGGTTCATCATTTTCTGGTTGATTGTTATCTATATTTGAATCGTCTTCATCGGTATCAGAGCTTTCATCGTCTCTATTTTTTATCCTTTCGAGCAACAAATTCCAAATTTTTTTAACTTTATCTAAACCAGTATTTGTCACATCAGGTACAGGAGAAAAAACAAAATTAATGGATAAATTTTTCAGACTTTGAAGAGATTCTAGTAGTAGCTCTATTCCTTGTTTATTTTGTTCGTTAGGGAAAAGAAAAATAATTGCTTCATCAGCAGCTTGAATTAATGATAAAGCACCCCATTGATTAATCCCAGTTCTGGAGTCAATTAAGAGAATATCTGGTTTTAATTGTTCTTGAATTTCCTGCTTAAAAATAGACCAAAGATTTTGATCTCCATCTATAACAGTTGTAGCATGAAGATCGTCAACTTTAGACACATAATCAAGACTAAGATATCCAGCAGGAACAACAAATACTCTACCTGTGGCGTTAAGTATTTTTACTTCACTAAATGTGCATAGCTCCAATTTTTCTCCCTGATTTATCTAATATTTCTGTATCATAATAGCGTTCTAGAAAAGCTGCTTGGTAATCTTCCATAAATCAAATAAAATATAGCTTTGATAATTTAACGTTGATTATCAGGAATCAAGAGGAAATCCCTCCTTATATAGAATTCATTTGAATAGTTGTCGCCATTGCGACTATAGGAAGCAATCTACTCAACACCTGAGATTGCTTCCTTCCACTCCGTTCCAGTCGCAATGACTTGGATTTAGCAATTATCCAGATTTTATGTTAAAAATATATTATATAAAAAATAATTTAAAAACATTCCTCAAATATAAGGTATTTTTTAGATCAATCGCTTCATTATATCTTTGGTCTGTGAATAATTTTCTCTACTACTCTCCGCTTTAGATTAGAATCAATTCCAATCAAACGAACATAATCATTTTGATGTTCGGCCAAACAATTTTCTACAGCATCAACCACTTCTTTTTCTCTCTGATTCTCTACTTTTCCGCAACTTTTCCATGAACCAGTTTTATATCTACGTTTATCTGCATATTCCATCCCAATTTTTAAACCATCTTGGAGAATTTTTTTTATCTGTTCCCTCACTTCGGAACTGAGATTGCTATTTTCAAAACTATGATTAATCCTATTTTCTGTTAACTGATTCGGTGTAGTTGCTTCTGGAAATGAATAATTAGAATTTGGTGTAAATTTTTCCGGTTGATCTGTTTGAGAAACACCAAACAATCGAGATTGATTATATTCTTCAACCAACCGCAATTCTCGGATACGTTGTTGTTCTCCAACCATGATTTTTCCATATTCTCTCAGACGAGATAGATTAAAATTAGGTTTGGCAAAATCTGGAATTTTTTCTGTAGAATTTACTACCTGCCTAGAAATTTTTTCTATACCTACTTGATGAATAAAGTCACGAATCTGTTCATCATATATCCGACTGCGTAAAGCACTGAAAAAATCTATAGCTTGGTCAGAAAATTCATCTACTAAATTCTCAATATCTCTGGCAGAAAGTTCATCTGTTTTAAAAATACTACCCACTACACCAATTCTCTCTTCTCTGTTTGGTTCCCAATAAAATTTCACCATTCGACCATCTCTAATTAAAGGTGCATAAAGAGTAGAAAAATCATTTCCGGTGACAATAATTGGGATTCGATGTAGGGGAGTTTCATCATAACTACCAGGTAATTGTACATTAGTAGGATTATCAGCAATATTCATCAAAGTAGCATTTACTAATTGAGTATTTACTGTATATTGAGTACCTGCATCAAATCTACCTGCACCTGCATCTAAGTCATTAATAAATAAGGCGCACATTCGACCTTGAACTTTAATTTTTTCTGATGCTTCTCGATAACGTAAACGTAATAAACGTGCTGGATCTCCTGCATCTTTACTTTCTAATTCTCCGCCGGATATTGTGACAGGTTCAATTCCCATTTTTTCAAATACTAATTGGCATTGAAAAGTTTTTCCTTCTCCTTTTCGTCCGTGTATTCCTAATATTAAAGGTACTCTTACTCTGGGTAAGTCTAAGAAATTTTTGGTAATATGAACTGCTAGTTTATCTATGAATCTTGGTGATATATAATATGGCATCTTGGTTATCAGTTATTAGTTATTAGTTATCAGTACCTCTGCTTGAAACTGTAGGTTTCAAACCTTATTTCTTGGTCACCATATCATTTTTCTTGCAATATTTATCAAGTTAATATTTGTTGAAGTTTAAGATTACTCTTTGGAATTGAATTTCCTTCCTTTAAGCTTTGAGAATAATTTTAAATTTTCCGTAGATTTGGGGTTTTTATCTAAAATCGGATTTTGGAGCTTCCCATAAATAGTTGTTTTTCCCTCATCAAACCTTTTCCATCTATATCTCCTCAGTGGAAATCACCAACATTTTCATTTTCTCAAGCTCCTGAAAATTCGGCGCGTCACAGGATTTTCAGGAGCTTCCTCACAATTTTTGTGATATTATAAAGTTTCAATGGGACAGCTCGTCTACATACATGATTTTTTATTCAACTAAAGATTTATTTTGAGCTTGATAGAACTTCGTTCCACTTTGCTACATAAATGAAACGGATTTGCGGAGTCTAGCAGAAACTATATCGGTCAAGTTATATCAAGGAAAGCTAATGTAAAAGACACCAAATGGGTTCTATAGAATGTGGAATCGTTCAAATTTTCAAAGAAACTAAAAAACCCAATTTTATTTAATTACTTGAAACTGGGTTTTTGAATACAATAAATACAAAAATAATTAAATAGTCTGTCTAGAAATCAGCTTTTCAAAATGAGCTTGAGTTTCCTGCAACATTTCCTCGCGACCATCTTTTGCCTGATTCAGAGAAGGAACTAAATTACGAGCATGTAAAGTCATGTGAAATTGTAAATCAGCCACATATTCACTAACATCTTGATGTAAAGAACAAGATGGATATTTTTTAATTTCTGAATTCAAAGTTCTCTCCTCCCCTAAATTATTTGAGCTTGTTTCTGATAAGGAAGGATAGCATGGAGATTCTCTATATGTTGCAGTTTAGTAATGAAGCTTAATATTTTTCAGTAAATAAAAATATATTTCTTTACATAGTATGTAAAAAAAATTTCTTCAGACAATAAATATTTCTATAAATAGGAACCGGGAGATGTTAAAAAATACTCAAACAAAACATTCCCCGGTACTAAGATTACCACTTTAATAAGTTAAATTCTTCCATATCTACCGTGTCGCGGTTACGATAAATTGCTAAAACTATAGCTAAACCCACAGCAGCTTCAGCAGCAGCAACCGTAATTACAAAGACAGTAAAAACTTGACCTTTAATATTTTGAGCATCTAGGAAATTAGAAAAACCCATCAAATTTAAATTTACAGCATTGAGAAGTAACTCAATAGACATCAGCACCCTAACTGCATTACGACTGGTAACTAAACCATAAATTCCTATACAAAAAAGTGCTGCGGCCAATAACAGAAAATACTCCAGTTGCAATTGCATAAACTTATTAAACCTTTTAATTTACTGAATTAAAGAAGCGATCAGCAGGATCATTTTTTTTATGTTTATTAGAAAAGGATTTTAACCGCCCCTAAACCATCCTGCTTATATAAGCCGGGGATTTTAACCCAAGCTTAAAAAGCTGTTAACGCAATTCATACCTAGAAGGCTAGGTGAATGCTAAAAGCTGATACCTAGTTAAGTAGTCAAACAAAATTAATTATATATTTCATACTCAAGTAAAATAAGTAGGCTAAATTATTTTTAGCTCTACTGCTCAAGCATACAAGTATATTTTTTGTTTCCAGTTAAGTCTTCCCTACTTAGAAATGTTAAATTAATTTTGCAAAAGTACTTATTTTAACCTTTTTGAGTAGAACTTTCGCTAGAACTTGAAACTAATTCACGAGGACGTTCTGGCAAACTTAAAACAGGTGTTTGAGGAATATCAGTCGGTACTTCATCAGGCAAAATATCTCGACGAGCCAAAATAATAGCACCCACCATTGCCATTAACAAAAACACAGAAGCAAGCTCAAAAGGGAGTAAAAAATCACTAAAAAAGTGCTTGCCAATTAATACAATTGAACTTTCACTAGCAACATTTCCAGTAATAGGAATTGACCACGAAGTAGACAATACCATCGTACTCAGCAAAGCAAACAAGCCAACACAAACTAAACCTGTAGCTGCCTTTCTAAACCAAGCACCAGGCAAAGCTTTAAAATCTTCTCGTTTATTTACAAGCATAATTGCAAATAAAATAAGAACATTAACAGCCCCAACATAAATCAAAACTTGGGCAGTAGCGACAAAGTCAGCATTTAATAAAAGGTATAAACCAGAAATGCTCAGAAATACTCCACCCAAAAGAAAAGCTGAGTAGACAATATTAGAAAATAATACTACTCCCAAAGCAGCCGTAATCATCATTACAGCTAATATAACAAATGAAACGAATTGAACCCCTTGTGCTAAATCCACTTTTTATTCCTTTAGAAATGTATGAATTTTGAATTATATTTTGTTAGCTAGTAGTTATTAGTTAGTGATGGCTAAAAATCAAATTAACCATCTAACATAACTAATAACTATTGATCTGTTGTTTCTGCTACTGGCTTTTCTGCCTCTATCTGTTCCAGAATTTCTTCTGGACGAAGACCAGCACGACGGGAAGTATGAGGAACTTTATGAGGGTCAATAACTCCTTTAGGCAAGTAAGCTAGCTCTCGCATAGGAGTAACCATTGGGTCATTTGTCACCTTGTATGGTAATCTACCCAAAGCAACATTATCGTAATTCAACTCATGGCGGTCATAAGCAGCTAGCTCATATTCTTCTGTCATAGATAGACAGTTAGTAGGGCAATATTCTACACAGTTTCCACAGAATATACAAACTCCAAAATCAATACTGTAATGGTTGAGCTTTTTCTTTTTAGTTTCTTTATTAAATTCCCAATCGACTACAGGTAAATTAATCGGACAAACCCTTACACAAACTTCACAGGCGATACACTTATCAAATTCAAAGTGAATTCTACCTCTAAATCTTTCAGAAGGAATCAATTTTTCGTAGGGGTATTGTACAGTAACAGGGCGACGGCGCATGTGGTCAAAAGTAACAGATAGACCTTGACCAATATATTTTGCTGCTTGAAGAGTTTCTTTCGCGTAATCAGTTACTTGGTTAAGGAATTTGAACATGGGTTTTTGCTTTGTTATAAAACTTAGAGTGACAATATAAGGTTTTTTTCGTGCTTCAACCAGGTTTGTTTGCTAACATCCCACTGAATTTTAAATCCTTTACAATAACTATGCCTTACTTTTTAGCTAAGTATTTTGTCAATTTATTAACTGCATCACAGAGGATGTTAGCAACTTTGCTCAGAAGTATAGTTATACCAATTCACTTTAATGATGTCACAAATAGTTTCAAACTTTAAATGTCAAATAATTTCTTGAAACTATTGTTTTACCAAAGTTTTTAGTAATCGCCAATCTAACTTCTAACTTCTGACTTCTGACTTCAGATATAGTTAGCCAAAGTATATTTGAGATTTTAGATACAGTGTAATCAAAAAATCTCAAATTAGCTATTGATTTATCCGCCAAAAGCAAATGGGAAAGCTAACTTTAACGCAGCAGTTAATAGCAAGTTAACCAAAGCCACTGGCAACAAGAACTTCCAACCTAAGTCTAATAATTGGTCAATTCTCACCCTTGGTAATGTCCAACGTAACAAAACTGCTACAAATACAAGTAGATAAGCTTTGAGCAAGGTCATAGTAATACCCAAGGTAGCATTGGTTATTTGTAACCAAGGAGTTGTTTCACTAACCCCAAACCAGTTAGAGAGAAGTTCTACTGGAAGTGGAGACTCCCAACCACCTAGATATAAAACCGCTACAAGTAGGGAAGATAAAACTAAATTGACATAGGAGGCTAAGTAATACAGAGCAAATTTCATACCAGTATATTCGGTTTGGTATCCAGCCACCAATTCTTCTTCTGCTTCTGGAAGGTCAAAAGGAAGACGTTCACATTCCGCCAATACTGCTATCCAGAAAATTATGAAGCCCAATGGTTGTCTCCAGATATTCCATCCGAAGATGCCATAACTTGATTGTTGTTCAACTATATCAATTGTGCTGAGACTGTTAGACATCATGACTACTGCCAACACAGCCAAGGCCAAAGGAATTTCATAACTAATAGATTGTGCTGCTGCCCTTAGACCTCCAAGTAGAGAATATTTATTATTAGAGGCATAGCCAGACATTAGTAGTCCAATAGGCTGAATACTGGAAAGAGCAATCCACAAAAATATTGCTACCCCAAGGTCTGTAATTACTAAATTTTGTCCAAAGGGTACAACTAAGTAGGAAAGAAATACAGGTATAGATACAATTACAGGTCCCAATGTGAATAGTAAGGGATCTGCTTTGGACGGAACAACGTCCTCTTTGAAAACTAGCTTCAGACCATCAGCGAGGGGTGCAAGAGTGCCTAAAGGGCCAATAAATTCAGGGCCGATTCTTTGTTGGGCTGCTGCAGAGATTTTTCGCTCTAGCCACACTGCTACTAGAACGCCGACAGTAGCACCAACTATCATTAATAACATAGGGAATGGAAGCCAGAGAGTTCTGGCTATTTCTGAGGATAAGCCCAAATCTACGAGGGCTTGAATAAATGTTCTTTGTAGATCGATTCCTGAATTCATTTACAATCTGTCTATTTATTTAGATAAAGTTAATTTAGAGTGAAACGGATTATTAGTGTAATTCTCCTCTATAGGAAGTAAATGCCATAAGAATAATGCTGAAAAAGCTAGCCCCGAGGGTTAGGTTTTTTACGCAGGTAAGACACTAATGTTATTCTCATAAACGCTTGAGATTAGCAAATTTCTCACAAGGTCTTTACTTTAAAAGCTTAGTGATGTTTGCACTTAATTAAGGGTGTAATTAAGATGACAAATTAATCTAAATCGTTCTGGATTATGCCAAACAATCAACTATTAAGTATAATTGCTCAGTTTATTGATTCTAGAGCTATAGTAACAGGTTAGTAACATTCATAGCGACATTATGTTACTTTGAACTTCAATCTGAATAACAATAGCTCTATTAACATAACAATAGAATTTCCTATTTCATAGTTTTGAGAGAGAATAAACCTATCCCTACTACTAATAATTGGAAATTTGCTTAACTATATTAGACATGATAGAGAAAGTATAACTTTACCCAAGATAGTAGAATCAGGTTAACGTTTTTCACAAGGAGTATAAGAAATATTATGATCTCCAGTATAAATTTGTGTAGGACGGAAAATCCGATTAGCTGCTAATTGTTCTTTCCAGTGAGCTAACCAACCAGCTACACGAGCAATGGCAAATACAGGTGTAAATAGATCGCTAGGAATACCTAATTTCCGATAAACAAGACCAGAATAAAAGTCCACATTTGGGTAAATTCCTTTGTGCCCTAGTTTTTCCTCTACAACCTTTTCCATTTCTAAAGCTATCTCATAATATTTGTCGTAGCCAAATTTTTCAAATAACTCTACTGCTAATTCCTGAAGGATAATTGCTCTTGGGTCTTTCACTTTATAGACTCGGTGACCAAAACCCATAATTTTGGCCTTAGTCTCCCAACATTTTTCTAGATATGGTCTAACATTTTCGACCGAACCAATTTCAGACAACATAGTAATAACATCTTCATTTGCTCCTCCATGTAGTGGACCAGCAAGAGTCCCCACTGCTGAAGCTATAACCGCGTAGGGGTCAGTCAACGTAGAAGCAGTTACCATTGCTGAGAATGTAGAAGCATTAATAGTATGTTCAGCATGAAGAGTCAGACAAACATCAAATACTTTTGCTGCTAATGGATCGGGTTCCCTTTCATTGAGCATATACAAAAAGTTGCCTGCATAGTCCAAATCATCTCTTGGCTGTACAGCATCATTACCTTTACGCATTAACTGGAAAGCAGCTACCATTGTTGGGATTTTAGCCAATAACCTTACTACCGCAGATCTAATATATTCTGGGTTATCAAGAGCACGACGAGAATAAAATAAACCTAGAGCTGCTGCTGAAGCCTGTAGAGCATCCATAGGATGTCCAGTTTCTGGGAAACATTTCATCATGTCCCGAATTCGATATTTAATTCTTCTGTGATAGCGAATATCCTCTTCAAAGCTATCTAATTCTTCTTTGTTGGGAAGATTGCCCCAAATTAATAAATATGCTGTTTCTAGAAAAGAACTCTTTTTTGCTAATTCCTCAATATTAGTGCCTCGGTATTCCAGTATCCCTTGTTGTCCATCGACGTAGCTGATACTTGATTGGGTAGCGGGAACACCTTCTAAACCAGGCTTAAATTCGATGCAGACGACGGACATGACAATCCCCTTTACTTAGATATGAATATACTCAAGCTACATTATCAATTAGTTTAGTTGTGTTGTTGTTTTGACAATAATCTATTAACAATTCTGGCTAATCCAGTAAAAATTTTGGCGCTGTTAGCCAAAACATTTGACTCTTGCCTACTGGTGAACCAACTTCAGGTAAGGAAACACCTATTACACCAGCTTTTTTGAGTATTAATACTTGCCTAGCTTCTCCCCAAACGAGAATTTCTGCCCAGTTTGCTAAGTCTGGTTGATGGCCTACCAGGGCTAATTCCATATTCTCTTGAGGTTGCCATGTTTTTAGCCATTGCAGCCAGAGATTAATATCTCCACCAGGGGCTAGATGTGAAAATTCTTCTATTTGAGAACTTAATTTATTAGCTTGAAGAATTTTAGCAGTTTGATTTGCTCTAACTAAGGGACTTGTGAGAATTAGGTTAAAATGAAGTCCTAGTTGTTTGAGTTTTTGAGCAATTTTGTTAGTTTTGCGATCGCCTATTTCTGTTAAGGGACGTTCTGCATCTGTGCCATAATTTTCTCTATCAGCAGCTATACCGTGACGAATAAAATAAACATTTGTACTCATAATCACTATTCTGGTTATATTTATTCTGCATATCATTCTATTAGATAAAAGTCAACTTTTACTCAATAAAAAATTGGATTTGTTCAAACTTTTCCTCTCATGTAGCTAAATGTTCAGCAATTAAGAATTAGCTATTCTTAAAATAATAGCTAATTCTTAAAGAGAAAAAAATTATCCTTAACTCAAAAAGATAGGCTTGAAACCTTAATTCTTTAATTATTAATTGTAAAAACTGATAAAATTACCCAGGTTTGAAATCCGTATGCTTTTAGCTTAATTTATCTGAAATATGAATCTCGACTCCTATGCCATTTTTTTATATTGTGGTTAATTAATCTAACCTAATATTACATGGTAAATAAATAGCAATGAGCAACACATTGATCAAAATATTAATTGAATGATGACCAAGAAATCATGTCAATGGCTTCCCCTTGGCTGCGCCACGAGTTGTCGCTCTACAAGGACATAAAAAAGGAAATTTCGGATTTCAATCCTTCTACTTAAGTAAGAGGTACTGTTTCGCTCCGCGGCATGAAAAACAAAGTTCAGATCTAGGAAGATAACTGAAAACTGTTAACTAACAACTCAAATGCAAATTGCTATTTTTGATACAAAAAAACCCTGCGCTCAGACGGGCAGGGGTTTCACAGACCAATAACATATTTTCGCCATTCTTTATTCTTTCCACTTTTAACGTGTTTAGTCAATTCAAAGTAAAGACCACTGTAGGGTTTTCGAGGCGGAGAACCCAAAGTCATATTAGCCTCTCTAGGGGTCCGACTTCCTTTTCGTACATTGCAACGAACACAAGCAGTCACAAGGTTTTCCCAGGTATCAACACCACCACGCGATCGCGGTACTACATGATCTAAAGTCAAGTCATCACCCACATAACCACAGTATTGACAGGAATTACCATCTCGGTGCATAATATTTCGGCGCGTTAAAGGAATATCTTTGTAAGGAACTCGGACATAGTAACGCAGTCGGATGACTGTAGGTAAGGGAATATCTGGGAGAACGTATATTCCGTTATGTTCAATTTGCTCCGCTTTACCTTTGAGCAACAAGACGATCGCTCGTCGCCAACTCGTGATATTGAGCGGTTCATAAGAAGCGTTCAACACTAAAACATTGGCCATTGATATTTCCGAAAAGAGAATATTTTCTCAGATATTAGCACAATTAATATGTCTGGGGACAAAAGTTTAGAGTTAAGCAGTTTTCCACTAAATTTATAAGTCTAAAAATATATTTTTTTATTTTTTTAAAAATAATCTTTTTGATTTTCCTATATACAAGCTGATTTAATAAATTTTGGCAGTAGATTGTTTTAATAAATAAAAAATTTAACTGATTGAGGAGTGAGTGAAAATGTTGAGCTGGGAAAATGCTTCTTTTAAAACTCTGGCAACAGAAAGTTTAAATCAGGGAGCAGTAGAAAGTGATGCTTATGGAGGTATTTGTCAAAGAGCATGGGTAGAAATTAACGATCGAGCATTGACTTATAATGTCCAACAAATTAAGAGCCTTTTATCAGCTAAAACTCAATTAATGGGAGTAGTAAAGGCAGATGCTTATGGACATGGAGCGTGTAAGGTATCTCAAACTATTTTAGAAGCTGGTGCAGATTGGTTGGCAGTAGCAACAGTGCCAGAGGGAATAGAATTAAGGCTAGCTGGCATTGAAGCGCCAATTTTAATTTTAGGTGCAACTGATCAACCCGAACAAATTCAGGCGATCGCTCACTGGCAACTACAACCAACTATTTGTACGCCTCAACAAGCTTTAGTTTTCTCAGAAACTCTTTCCTACTACACTGAAGCAATGCCAGTAAATCTGAAGTTGGATACGGGAATGTCTCGTTTAGGAACACCTTGGCAACAAGCAGTGGAATTTGTACAATTTGTGCAGGGGTTACCAAATTTAAAAATTGCTAGTATTTATTCTCATTTCGCTACAGCAGATGACTCAGATCAGACAGTGATGAGACAACAACATGAAAGGTTTGAGAAAGCAATAGGTTTGTGCGGTATTAGAGGAAAGAGTTTTTCTGGTGATATACGACTTCATTTAGCTAACTCGGCAGCAACTTTAACTGACTCTGCTTTGCACTACGATATGGTGCGGGTGGGTTTAGCTATTTATGGTTTATATCCAGCACCTCATTTACAGGAGAAAATTGACTTAAAACCAGTGATGCAAGTCAAAGCTAGGGTGACACAAGTCAAAACTATTGAAGCAGGTACTGGTGTTAGTTATGGTTATCAGTTTATTGCTCCAAAGCAGATGCGTTTAGCAGTGGTGGGTATTGGTTATGCTGACGGTGTACCTCGTAACCTTTCCAATAAGATGAAAGTCATTGTGCGCGATCAACTAATTCCACAAGTGGGAGCTATTACAATGGATCAGTTGATGTTGGATGTGAGTGCTATTCCCGATCTAGAAACAGGTGAAGTGGTAACTTTATTGGGAGAAGTTGGTAAACATGAAATTTCTGCTGAAGACTGGGCTAATACTTTAGGAACTATTTCTTGGGAAATTCTTTGTGGTTTTAAAAATAGGTTACCTCGTGTAGCAGTTTAGAAATATTAGCTTAAGGATTCAACCATCAGCTATTTCTTAGAGAAGTAGGGAAAAGCAATTGAGAAATTGAGGGAAAATTAAAAAGTATTAGTTTGTAGTAGGGCTTTAGCCCAGATAGATATTTAGCGGGCTAAAGCCCTACTACTAGCCTAATATAAAATAGGTTAATGTTTGTTACTGGTATATTGATAGGGGGATGGGGAGATGGTTCATTAATTGATAATTGATAATGGATAATTGATAATTACCTCTGGTTAAAA